>NZ_FZOC01000006.1:0-51207 GCF_900188225.1 Humidesulfovibrio mexicanus
TTGTACAGACGATGCGGTACGATGCTTTCGGCAACCCCCTTCGGGGGCTTCAGGGGCCTGTGCGGTTCCCTCTTGGCTTTGCGGGCGGGCTGTTTGATGCGGATACGGGCCTGACGCGCTTTGTCTGGCGGGACTATGACGCGGACACGGGCCGCTTCACCGCCCTGGACCCACTGGGCGCAAAGGGCGGCGACAGGGACTGGTACGGGTACTGCGTCGACGACCCTGTGAACCGGGTGGATGTATGGGGGCTGGAAGAGTCTCCCTTCGATTTTGGAGGGGAAGGGCGTACGCCCCTTGATGGTCCGAAGTACGGAAATTATTGCGGGAAGAATTGGACAGGCGGATGGAATCCCGAACAGCACGGGGGTACGCCGGGGCCATTCGCATCCGTGGACAGCGCAGACGAAAAATGTCGCTTCCATGACTTCTGTTACACCGATTGCGCAAGCCAGGGGAATCCTGGTTCGTGCATAAGCACATGCGACGCTAAACTCGTACGAGATCTTAAAACGCTGCCCGAGAATTCCTCTCTGTTGGAACGGCAACCGCCCCCAGGTAAGGAAGACCAGGCTGAAGCAATACGGGACGCAGCAATATGGTGGTTCAAACAGTAAATGTCGTCTATGGACTTCGCAACAGGCTGAGTCTTCTTTTTGCTGGCTCAGCATTCTTGGCTGCTCTCATTCCAATGCATATGCCTTACCAAGTGTTTGGCCTGGGCATGACCGGAACAACAGGAGCTGTTGTGGCAAGGATTCCCTGGGCAGTATGCGTGCTCGCTGCACTTTTGCTGCATAAAGGGGGAACAATACGACCCTGGTGGGTCATGCTGTCCGCTCCTTTAGCCTTCCCGAATGTCCTCGCGTTGGCCATCGCCTCTGTCGCGTGGTCCATAGGCGGCTTCGCGCCGTAGCATACGCGCCAGCCCCGGCCCGGCCTTCGCGTCAGGCCGGGGCCTTTTCATGCTTCACAGCCCTGGACCCGCTGGGCGCAAAGGGCGGCGACAGGGACTGGTACGGGTACTGCGTCGACGACCCGGTGAACCGGGTGGATGCGTGGGGGCTGGAAGAGTCGTGGTGGGACAGTATCGAAACAATCGAGGCCGGCCTGGGCCAGCTCTGGGACAAGGCCCCTGGCGGCATAGGCGAGGCCGTGTCCGAAGGAGCCAAGGGCGCGGGAAAGGCGCTGGGCAAGACGGCGGAAGCGTACGCCACGAATGAGGATTTGCTGGAATACACCGGCATTGCCCTCGGTGCTGGCGCGCTGCCCATTGCCGCTGCAATAGGGATAGAGGCGGCTCCGATTGTCGCTACGACAGTGGCGAAAAATCCGGAGAAGGTCGAGAAGACTTTGGATTTCCTGTCCGGCGCTTTTAATCCGGGGCCGCCGCCAATGACAGAGGCAGGAGGTGCGGGCGGCTTAGGAAGCTGGTTATACAACGAGTGGAGCACAAAATGAGAGTTACGTTGGGGGAGATTTACTGGGGCCAAGCCATCATTTTTGTTGGAGCATTTGAAATTGGTGCAGGCAAGGCGCATTGGCGCGGTTATCCAATACCCTTGTGGACGGCATACATGCTCCTTGCCGTCGGCATCACCATCCCCTTGCTTGCATGGTACTTGAGAAGGCCTTCCACACTATCCAAAGCCGATAACAACTAAAGCGGCAGGGCGACCGTCACGCAGATGGTCGCCCTGCTCTTCGCTTGCGGACGGACCCACTGGGCGCAAAGGGCGGCGACATCCACCCCCGAAGGGACGACTGGTACGGCGACCCGCGTCGATCATCAAGGAATACCGGGCAGGAAAAACGCGCCGGGATCAGCGGGCGCGCAGCTCGGCCAGGAACAGGTCGAGTTCCTTCATGAACTCCGGCAGCAGGTTCTCCTCGCCGCGAATCTTGCGCACGACCTCGCCCTTGCGAAACACGATGCCTGACCCGCGCCCGCCCGCAATGCCGATGTCGGCCTCGCGCGCCTCGCCGGGGCCGTTCACCACGCAGCCCATCACCGCCACCTTGAACACCTCGGGCACGTCGCGCAGGCGCTTCTGCACCTCTTCGGCAAGGGCGATAAGCCCTATCTCCGTGCGGCCGCAGGTGGGGCAGCTGATGACCTCCGGCCCGCGCTGGCGCAGCCCCAGGGAGCGCAAAATCTCGTAGGCCACGCCGATCTCGGCCACGGGGTCGTGGGTAAGCGACACGCGCAAGGTGTCGCCGATGCCCTGGAACAGCAACACGCCCAGGCCCACGGCGCTCTTGACCGCGCCGGGCAGCAGCGTGCCCGCCTCGGTGACGCCGATGTGCAGGGGGTAGTCCACACGGTCGGACAACAGCCGGTAGGCCTCGATGGTGTGCAGCACGCTGGAGGACTTGAGGGAGATCTTGATGTCGTAAAAGCCGCGGCGCTCCAGCATCCCCACATGCCCCAACGCGCTTTCCACCATGGCCTGGGGCGTTGGCCCGCCATAGCGCGCCAGCAGATCCTTTTCCACGGAGCCGCTGTTGACGCCGATGCGGATGGGCGCGGCGCGCTCGGCCGCGGCGCGCACCACTGTGTCCACCTTGGCCTCGCCGCCGATGTTGCCAGGATTGATGCGCAGGCCGTCGATGCCCGCCTCAAGAGCCATGAGGGCCAGGCGATGGTCGAAGTGGATATCCGCGATGAGCGGCACCGGGGACGCCTCGCGGATGGCGGCCAGGGAGGCGGCGGCCTGCTCGTCGGGCACGGCCAGGCGCACGATCTCGCACCCGGCGCGGGCCAGTTCGGCCACCTGGGCCGAGGCCGCGGCCACGTCGCGCGTGTCCACATTGGTCATGCTCTGCACGCGCACGGGGTTGTCCCCGCCCACGCCCACCGTTCCCACCTTGATCGCGCGTGTGTTCTTGCGTTTCAGCATGGGGCGGTCGTACCCCTTTTCGCGGCCACAGCCAAGGGGCATGGACCCAAAACGCGGCGCGCACCGCTTGACGCATGGCCTGGGGCCAGCTTACGTAGGCAGGGTCGCAATCCAGGCGGGCACTCGGCCCAGGGGAGGAACGTCATGGCCAACGGCGCGGGCGCAGCGGGAGGCCGCAGCGCATTTTCCAGGCTGGGACTTCTGGCGCGCTTCAGCCTGCTTCTGGACAAGGCCGACGACCGGCAGATCGACGAGGGTCTGCGCGCCGGGGCGCAGCTCAAAGGGGCCACGCCGTGGATCCTCATGCTGGCCATCTTCGTGGCGTCCATAGGGCTGAACACCAATTCCACGGCGGTCATCATCGGGGCCATGCTCATCTCGCCGCTCATGGGGCCCATCATGGGCATCGGCTACGGGGTGGGCATCTACGACTTCGAGCTGGTGCGGCGCTCCTTCGCGGGGCTTGGCGTGGCAACGGGCATCAGCCTGGCCACCTCGGCCCTGTACTTCTCGCTCTCGCCCCTCACCGGCGAGCAAAGCGAGCTTCTGGCCCGCACCTCGCCCAGCATCTGGGACGTGCAGATCGCGCTTTTCGGCGGCCTGGCGGGCATCATCGGCTCCACCCGCAAGGAAAAGAGCAACGTCATCCCCGGCGTGGCCATCGCCACCGCCCTCATGCCGCCCCTGTGCACGGCGGGCTTCGGCCTGGCCAAGGGCAACTGGGCCTTCTTTTTCGGGGCCTTCTATCTCTTCGCCATCAACAGCGTGTTCATCGCCCTGGCCACCACGGCCATGACCCGCGCCCTGAACCTGCCCCGGCACACCTATGTGGACAAGGCCGTGCAGGCGCGCGTGCGGCGGCTGCTGGTGGCGGTGGCGCTCCTCACGGCGCTGCCCAGCGTGTACCTGGCCTGGCGCATGGTGGGCGAAGAGCTGTTCAGCGCCAAAGCGCGGGCCTTCATCGCCCGCGAATTCGCCTTCCCCGGCACGCATCTGCTGGAGACCAGCGTTTCGCCCAAGACCCGCGAGCTCACCGTGACCCTGGTGGGTGAACCCGTGGCGCAAACCACCCTGCAGGACGTGCGCGCGCGCCTGAGCGAGGCCGGGCTTGCCGGGGCCGCCCTGCGGGTGTTCCAGACCCGCGAGCCCGTGGACGTGCTGGCTTCCCAGGGGGATGACGCAGACAAGGCGACACTCTTGGCCCGCAAGCTCCTGGCCGAGCGCGAGGCCGCGATCACCAGGCTCAAGGGCGAACTCGCCGCGCGCGACGCCCCGTGGCTGGACCACGCGCAGGACATGGCCAGCGAGCTTGCCGCACAGTGGCCGGGCATCAAGGACGTGGTCATCGGCGCGGGAACAACGACGGAGACCGTGGGCGCCCTCGGCGAGGCGGCTGCAACGGCGGCGCACGGGAAGACGAAGCGACCGGCCACGCCTGGCGAGGCTGTCCTCTCTGCCCCGCCAGAGGAACAGAACGCAGCAGCAGAGCAGCCCCCCGGACCGGACACGGCCTTTTTGAGCGCCACCATGACACGCAGGCCTTCCACGGCCGAGCGCAAGCGCATGGAGGCCTGGTTCCAGGCGCGCACCAAGGCCCCGGCCGTGCGGGTGCAGATCGGCGTCGCCCCTCCGCCGCGCAAGGCCAAGCGGGGCTGAGAAGCATCCCGCCCGGTCCGACGCTCCACGCGGCGGCACGGCCGAACGCTTCGTCCAGACGGCGCTTCGGGAGCGGGTCTGCGCCGCCAACTGCGCCAGCCCAAAGAAAAGAGCCAGCGGGTTGCCCCGCCGGCTCCAGAATTACATTTACTCGCGCATGCGCGCAGCGTTACGGAATCAAACGCCCACCAGCCGGATTGGACTGGTTGTGGACAGCGCCTTGCAACGCCGCGGCTAGCCCTTGACCTGCCCCAGCCGCGCCAGGCAGATGGCCGCGGCCTGGGCCACGTTCAGGGAATCGAACTCCCGCCGGAAGGGAATGGACAGGCGCTGCTGGCAATGCCCGGACACCCCGTGCCGCACGCCCTTTTCCTCCCCGCCCATGACCAGCACCGCGGGCAGCCGGATCTCGGCCGCGAACAGGTCCTCGCCTTCGGAATCCGCACAGAGGATGGACAGCCCAGCGTCGGCGCAGGCGTCCAGCGCCTGGCTCATGTTGGTGACGCGGGCCACGGGCAGATGGTGCAGGGCGCCGGCGCTTGCGCGCATGGCCCCGGAGCCGACATAGGCCCCGCCGTGGCGCGGCACGATGAGCCCGGCCGCGCCCAGGGCCCAGGCCGTGCGGGCGATGGCCCCCATGTTGCCGGGATCCTGCACCTGGTCCAAGGCCAGCAGCACGGGCAGAGGCGCATCGGCCACGGCGGCGATGAGCGCGTCCAGGTCGGCGTACTCCACGGCGGCGGTGACGGCCACCACGCCCTGATGCGTGCCGGAATGCAGGCGGCGCAGGAACACGTCATCCACGAAATGGACCTTGACGCGGTTCTCGTCGGCCAAGGCGACGATTTCCTGCACCCTGGCCTCGCGCAGGCCCTTGCGCACGTACACGGCGTCGATACGGCGCGGGGCGGAAAGCAGCAATTCGCGCACGGGATTGCGCCCGGCGGTGACGCTCTTGCCCTCCTCCAGCGCCTCCGGCCCGGAAGACTCGGCCGCCGGGCGCGCCGGGGCCTTGGCCTGCGCGGCGGGGGCGCGACCCTCGCGCCGGGGCGGACGCGCATCGCGGGCGTTTTTGGCGGGCCTGGCCGGGCTGGGGAAGGCCGCTGGCGCCTCGCCAGAAAGATCCACGTCAAGATCGAAGTCGAAATCGTCGACCGGGGCAGGGCGCGGGGCCTTGGACGGGGCCTTGCGCTCGGCCCTGGGCTTGCCGTAGCCGCCGGAAATGCGCGGATCGTCCTCGCGCCGGGCGTGACCGCCCTGGGGCGAGCCTCCCGGCTTGCGGACGCTTTTGCCCGCTCCGGAGCGGCGCTCCTGGCCGCCCTTGCCCGCGGGCTTGCCGCCATTTTTCCCGCCCGGACGGCTGGTGGACCAGCCGGAACCGCCCGTGTTGCCGGATGTGCGCGAGCCCTTGGGACGCGGGGACTTCTTGGAATCTGCCATGGGTTCCTCCCGGAAACTGCAAGCCTGCCGACACGGCTTGCCAGTGGAAACGTTCAGGTGTAGGGTGCGGTGTCTTTTTACGTATCCAACTATCGGCGCACGGGGCTTGGCCGCATTACGGGCGTCCGTCAGTCCCAGGAGTCTCTTCTCCACCCGCGCCGCCGACCGGAGGAACGAATTTTGTTGAAGAAATTGAAACGAATCTCCCTGACCAGCATGGCCGGACTCTGTCTGCTCGGCTCCCTGTGGTCGTGCTCCGCCATGAATATCGACAACGCCGGTCCTGTCAAGGCCCAGCAGCCCGGACCGCAGGCTGAAACGCGCGGCCTTCCGGCCGGACTCCTGGCGGCGCAGACCCGGGGCATCGCCGGTCCCCACGCCCCGGTGCTCGACGACGACATGGACCTGGAGCCCGATCTCTCCGAAGGCCCCCTGACCCCCGGCCAGACCGGAACCCTGCTCGAACCCGAAGTCACCGCGCCCGTTCCCCCCGCCCCGCAGCTCACCGAGGAGCAGCGCCGCATCCTGGCCCAGCAGTCCGGGCTGGAGTTCGACCTGGACCTCTTCGATTCCCAGGAGGTCGAACGCTACTTCGCCTACTTCACCGGTCCGGCCCGCGAAACCTTCGCCCGCTGGCTCAAACGCGCCGAAACGCACCTGCCCCACGTGCGCCAGACCCTGCTCAACCACGGCCTGCCCCAGGATCTGGCCATGCTGCCCTTCGCCGAGTCCGGCTACAACTGCAACGCCTATTCCTGGGCCGGGGCGGGCGGCATGTGGCAGTTCATGCCCGCCACCGGCCGCAAGTTCGGCCTCACCGTGGACTGGTGGATCGACGAGCGCCGCGACCCCCGGCTTTCCACCGAAGCCGCCGCGCGCTACCTGGCCTTCCTGAACGACATGTTCGGCGACTGGCATCTTGCCCTGGCGGCCTACAACGCGGGCGAGGGCAAGATCTCCCGCGCCCTTGAGGTGACCAACGCCGAGGACTTCCTGGATCTGGTGAGCCAGAACGACCGCCTGAACCGCAAGATGCGCCTGAAGCCCGAGACCCAGCACTACGTGCCCAAGTTCATCGCCATCACCAAGATTTTCCAGAACCTTGAGGCCCTCGGCTTCGAACCCGTGCGCTGGGACGCGGCTCCCAGCCTGGAGACCGTGCTGGTGCCCGGCGGCACCGACCTGCTGGCCCTGGCCAAGTCCGGCGGCATGAACTGGGAGGAGTTCCACCAGCTGAACCCGGCCTTCCGCCGCCAGGTAAGCCCCCCGGACCGCAAGGTCGCGGTGAGCATACCCAGAGCCAAAGCCCAGCCGATGCTGGCCTATCTGCAGAATCCCAACGTCCTGCCCCACGCGGGCTTCATCGCCCACACCGTGCGCAAGGGGGACACCCTGCGCTCGCTTTCCAAGCGCTACGGCGTCCCGCAGGAAGTCATCCGCCAGATCAATGACGTGAATTCCGGCACGCTGCAGGCGGGCGAGTGCGTCATGCTGCCCCAAAGCGGCACAGGCGAGAAGGTGCCGGAAAAGGCCTTGGCCAGCAAAACGAGAAAAATCGCCTCGGACCGCGCCAACTACGTGGTGCGCAAGGCGGACACTGCCTGGACCATCAGCAAGCGCTTCAAGATCAGCGTCAAGACCCTGGTGGCCGCCAACGGACTATCCAGCAGCAAGGCCATCAAACCCGGAATGCGCCTGAGCATCCCCGACGCCTCGGAGCAGTCCGCCCAAAAGACCCGCGTGCAGGCCGCCAAGGCCAGGGAGCAGGTCACCCGCTACACCGTGCGCCAGGGCGACACCATCTACAGCCTGTCCCGGCGCTTCGGCGTCACCGCCGACGCCCTCAAGGCCTGGAACAAGATCAAGGGCACCGACCTGCGCGCTGGCGAAAGCCTCAAGGTCTACGCCCAGTAGCCGCGCCCCATCCGCCTCGAAAAGCCCCCTGGAGCGTCTCCGGGGGGCTTTTTTTTCGCGTTCGCCCACGGAAGCGGAAAACCGCGCGGGCGCGCTTGCCGCCGCAGCCGAAGGCAAGCCGTGCGCGCGCCGCCCATGCCCGCAAAGGACGAAGGCACGCTTCCGGAGGGATCAGGGCCTGGCGGCGGCGGACAGCGGCTGGCGCGCGTCGTCCTGAAGCGAAAGCAGGGCTTCCAGCTCCGGGCCGCTCAAGGGCGGATGGAACAGATAGCCCTGCACGGCCTCGCAGCCGATGGCGGCCAGGATCTCCAACTGCTCGCCGGTCTCCACGCCCTCGGCCACAAGGGTCAGGCGCAGACTCTCCGCCAGGGCGGAAATGGCGCCCACCAGGGCGCGGCCGTCCGCGTCGGCGCAGGGCAGGTCGCGCACAAAGGCGCGGTCGATCTTGAGCACGTCCACCGGGAAGCGCTGCAGGTAGGAAAGCGAGCTGTAGCCCGTGCCGAAGTCGTCAATGGCCAGGGACACCCCAAGGGCCTTGAGCCTGCGCATGGCGGCCAGGGCGGCCTCCGGGTCGCCCATGAGGGCCGATTCCGTAAGCTCCAGCTTGAGCAGGGACGAGGGCAGGCCGGACTCCCGCAGCACCTGGCTCACGGTCCCCACAAGGTCCGGCTGGGCGAACTGCCGCGCGGAGAGGTTCACGGACAGGAACATGCGGCGTGCCGCCGGGCTTCTGCGGCGCAGGGCGGCCATTTCCCGGCAGGCCAGGCGCAGCACCTGCCCCCCCAGCGACACGATGAGCCCGGACTCCTCCGCATGGGGGATGAAATGCTTCGGCCCCACCAGCCCCCGCGTGGGGCTGCGCCAGCGCGCCAGGGCCTCCACGCCCAGAATGCTCCCGTCGGACACGGAGACGATGGGCTGGTAGCAGGCCACGAATTCCCCCTGCTCAAGCCCCCGGCGCATGTCGGCGTCCAGGGCCATGAGCTCCTGCGCGCGCAGCAGCATCCCCGGATGGAACAGCCGCATCCTGTCGCGGCCGGACTCCTTGGCGCGGTGCATGGCGAGGTCGGCCTTCTGCAGCACGCTCTCCGCCTCCTCGTCGTCCTCCTCCGGCTCCAGCACTATGCCCGCGCTGGCGGTAAGGCGCAGCTCGCGCCCGCCCACCCGCATGGGCAGGCAGAGTTCCTCGACGGCCAGGCGCAGCAGTTCCTCGGCCTCGTCGCGGCTGTGCGCCCCTTCCACAAGCAGCACAAATTCGTCCCCGCCGAAACGGCACACGCGGCCCTGCCCCTCCAAGGCCGCAGCCAGCCTGCGGGCGGCCTCCACCAGCACAAGGTCGCCAACGGAATGTCCCAGGCTGTCGTTGACCATCTTGAAGCGGTCCAGGTCCACAAAGGCCACGGCCGGCGGCCGCCGCTGCCCCTGGGACCGGCGCACCGCCTCCCGCACCAGCTCCAGGCAACGGGCGCGGTTGGGCAGCCCGGTAAGCGGGTCGTGCAAGGCTTTGAACGACAGCTGGCGCTCCATGCGCTTGCGCGCGGTGATGTCGGCCATGACCAGGATGGCGGCGATGACGCGCCCCTCAGCGTTGCGCACGGGGCTGGCGTTGACCAAAAGCGCGCGCTCAGGGCCTCCATTCAACAAGAATCGCACTTCCAGATCGCGGGTACTTTCGCCGCAGGCCAAGGCCCGCGAGAGCGGCGTCTGTCCCGGCATGACCGTGTTGTCGTTCTCGTCCAGGAAGAGCCAGCAAGGCAGATGCCCGTCCACGGCCATGCCCACAAGCGTCTCGGCCTGCACGCCGAGCATCCTCCCTGCGGCGTCGTTGGCGATGCTCACGCAGCCGGTGGCGGCGTCGCCGATGATGATGCCCCAGGGCGCCTGCTCCAGCGATGCGGCGAACAGGGCGCTGGTGCTCTCCAAATCACGCTCCAGGCGGCGCTTCTCGGTGATGTCGCGGCCGAAGGCGCAGATGTACTCGTCCTCGCCGAAGCGCATGTAAAAGGCCTTGATCTCCTTCAGCACGCGTCTGCGGTCCCGGGCCATCTGCTCGGTCTCAAAACTGTGCGGCCCCTGGCGCACCTGGTGCAGCAGGCGGTACACGCCCTCCGGGCCGTAGCCGGGATCGATGTCGCCGAAGGGCATGTCCAGCAGCTCCTGGCGCGCATAGCCCAGGCTGCGGGCCACAGCCTCGTTGACATAGGCCAGGGTTCCGCCGGGGCGCATGAGGTAGACCTCCTCAACGCCCGCGTCGAGGAAAAATTTGAACCGGGCCAGGTCGCGTTCGGCCTGGCGCGTGGCGGTCACGTCCTGGAACACGCAGACCCCGGCCAGCACCCGGCCCTGGGCGTCGCGCACGGGAGCGGCGTTGGCCAGCACCCAGCGTTCCTCCCCGTCCGGGAACACGAAACGGTATTCCGCCCCCTGCGTCACCTCGCCTTTGTCCAGGGCCAGGAACAGGGGCAGCTCGCTTCCGGGCACATGCCGCCCCATGGGCGTGTACGCGCGCCAGGGGGGATTGCTCCGTATGCTACCGTGCGGGGGAACCGCGTCCAGTTTCAGGATGCCCAAGGCCTGGCCGTTGACCACGGACGGCGTGGCCGGGTCGGCGTAGACGATGGCGATCCCGGAGGGCGACTGGTCGATGGCCGAGGCGAGCAGATCCTGTGTTTTGCGGTGGCGGGCCATTTCCGCCAGCAGGCTGTCGCGCAGCAGGTCGGTTTCGCGGCTGCGGGCCTCGGCCTGGCGGCGGATGCGCCGCGCCCGCGCCAGCACAAGCAGGCTGCCGCCCAAGGCCAGGACGCACAAGGCGGCCGGAATTCCCCAGGGAGGCAGCCGCCAGGGGCCGCGCGCGTTCTTCGTCTCCAGCAGCAGGATGTCCTCTGCGGGCAGGGCCGCCAGCCCGGCATTGACGCGCGCCAACAGACGCTGGTCATCCTTGCGCAGGGCCGCGCGCAGGGCCGCGCCGGGAAAGCGCCGCACCAGGGCGAAGCGCTCCGGCTTGCCCAAAGATTCCAGCCTGCGCCGGAAGGCCATGACCGGAGCCGCGGCCAGCCGCACCTGCCCCAAGGCCAGCGCGGCCGCAAGGGTGGGCAGGTCCGGATGCTCGCGCCGCCGGAGGCCGGGAAAGGCGGTGGCGAGATAGCCGGAAACCGCATCGCCGCGCACCACGCCCACCTCAAGCCCGGAGAGCTCCAGGCGGCTGTTCCCGGCCTCCGCCAGAGTGGCGGCAGTCTCCTCCAGGGCGAAGAGGCCCAGGCCCAGGTCCATGAGCGGCCTGGTCCAGGCAAAGCGTTCCTCCAACCCGGAAACGTCGGACGCGCCAGGCTCTTCCGGTGCCGCGGCGCCTTGCGCTGGCGGATACAGCGGCCCGTCGAGCGACAGCCCGGCATGGATGTCCGCCTGGCCCTGCTCCACCAAAGCCAAGGCCTCCGAGGCGGGCGCGAGCCGGAACTCCACGTCCAGCCCCCCGCGCTCCGCGAACAGCCGCCAGAAATCCGGCAACAGTCCCGCGGCCCGGCCATCGGCATCGCGATAGGAATAGGGGGCTGCGTCCTCCGGGCAGGCAACGACCAAGACGGCGTTGTCCCGCGCCTGGACGGGAGGCGCGGCCCAGAGCAGGATCAGCGCAAGCAAAAGGGCCGCCAGACGGCGGGACGAAAACGCCCCGCCTTCCGCGGCCCCTTCCGGACGCAACAGGGGGAGTGCGCCCATTTCCGGCACTGGCTCTTACTTTGTCGCCTTCACCACATCCGTGGCGGCGTCCTGCAGCAGGTATTGCAACGTGGACGAAAGCACCTTCTGCGCGGCGTCCACATAGGTCAGGCCGAGGTTCTCGCGCTCCCCGGTGTAGATCTGCTCGACGATGAAAACCCCGTCCTTCTCCACCTTCACGCGCAGGCGCAGGCGGGCCTTGGCCATCAGCGCCGTGCCGGTCTCCACGTTGACGGTGTCGAAGGAGCCGGACACCACATAGCCCTTCACGGGCGCCGTATCGGTCTTTTCCCGGTACTTCACGTCGCAGCCACGGGCCTTGAGCTCCTCGAACATGGCCCAGCTCACCCATTCGGACACGTCGTTTTCCGGATAAAACCGCTTGCCCTCGCCCAGCGAACCGATGGTGATGGTGTCGGCGCGCTTGTCCACGAACGGCGACAGGGTAATGGGCGCGGAGCAGGAGGCGGTTCCCTGAGGCGTGGAGGGCTGGTAGCGCAGCGGCACGACGGTGTTTGCGGCGCAGGCGCACAGCAGGGTCAACGCGGCCATGATGCTGGCGAAAAGAATGGTCTTGCGAATGCGGTGCATGAACTTCATGCGAAAATCCCTCCCGAATCTGCGGCTTGCGGGGCGCATCGCCCCGGAACTGGCGGACGATAGGCCAAAACACTGCGCCGCGCAAGCAAGCCGAACGCGACCCCGCCGACCACGCGGTTCTGGACCTGAACGCGCATTTGTGCTGCTGTGGAGCGGTCCGCGCAACGCCGCGCGGAGACAGACAAGGAGCGCCCCATGATCACCCGCCGCACATTCCGCACCCTGGCCGATGCGCTGCTCGTTTCGTTCCTGCTGTGCGTGGCAGCCGCCGGACCGGCCACGGCCGCACAGCCGCGCCAACCCGAGGAAGTGGAGGTGTGCGGCCGCATCGTGTCCGGCATGGACCAGGTGTTCATCAAGGACGGCGAGGAGTACTGGCTGGTGGAGGGCCAGCGCCTGGCCCCTTTCGCGGGCAGAACGGTGCGCGCCAAGGGGCTTGTCATCCGCCGCGACCAGGAGTACCGCACCATTCGCCTGCTTGAGCACAGCATCCAAAGCCCGGACGACGCGTCGCCCTCGGCGGCTCCGGAGCGGAACGCCCCTGCCGGGCAGGCGCGCGGCAAAAGGAAATAGCCCTCCACCCAACAACAAGGACGCATGACCATGCTGGAAACAGCCATCCTGGACGGCGAGGCGGATCCTCCGGACGCTGGGGCCGCGGCCCGCGAAGGCGGCGCCGAGCCCGAAGAGCCCCCCTCACCCGAAGTCCCCCCCCTGCTCCCCGATCCCCACTTTCCCGACGCACCCGAACCGCTTGCCCGCTTCCTGTCCCGGCATTTTCCCGGCGCCACCCAGCGCGAATGGAACGACTGGCGCTGGCAGATCGCCAACCGCATCGCCGATGCCGAAACCGCCGCGCGCCTGTGGCGACTCTCGGACGACGAACGCGCCGCCCTGGCCCGGCCCCGCGCCACCCTGCCCCTGGCCGTGACCCCCTACTACGCCCGGCTTGTGGACCCCTGTGATCCCGCGCAGCCCCTGCGGCGCACGGTGCTGCCCGCAACGGCCGAAGACCTGCGCGCCCCGGGCGAGGCCGACGACCCCCTGGCCGAGGACGCCTGCTCGCCCGTGCCCGGTCTGGTGCACCGCTACCCCAACCGGGTGCTGTTTTTGGCCACGGGCTTCTGCTCCACCTACTGCCGCTACTGCACGCGCTCGCGCCAGGTGGGCGCGGCGTGCGCCGCCACAACGCGCGGCGGCGCGGCGGCCGGGCCGGAAGGCCTGCGCAGGCGCTGGCAGGCCTGCCTGGACTACATCGCCCGCACGCCCCAGGTGGCGGACGTGCTTCTCTCAGGCGGCGACCCGCTGACCCTGCCCGACGCCGCGCTGGACTGGCTGCTCACGCGGTTGCGGGCCATTCGCCATGTGGAGATCGTGCGCATCGGCACCAAGGTTCCGGCCGTGCTGCCCATGCGCGTCACCAAACACCTGGCGCGGATGCTCAAAAAGCACCACCCGCTATGGATGAGCCTGCACTTCGCCCACCCGCGGGAGCTCACCGCCGACACGCGCCAGGCCTGCGCCATCCTGGCCGATGCGGGCATTCCGCTGGGCAGCCAGACCGTGCTGCTGGCGGGCGTCAACGACACGCCGCAGGCCCTGGGCGGCCTGTTCCAAGGCCTGCTGTCCCTGCGGGTGCGGCCGTACTACCTGTACCAGTGCGATCCCATCAGCGGCTCCGCCCACTTCCGCACACCGGTGGCGCGCGGCGTGGAGATCCTGCGCGCCCTGCGCGGGCGCCTGTCCGGCTACGCCATGCCAACCTTCGTCATCGACGCGCCCGGCGGCGGAGGCAAGATTCCCCTGGCGCCCGAGTACACCCTGGGCTATTCTGGCGATGATCTGGTCCTTCACAACTACGCGGGCGGCCTGTACCGCTACCCGGACCGCGCAGGCGCGGCGCTGGCGGCAAGGCCCCGCACGGGAGGCGCGGCATGAAGGTGGGACTGGTGTACGACCTGCGCTCCGAATACCTCGCGGCGGGCTTCAGCGAGGAGCAGACCGCAGAACTGGACCATGAGGAGACCATCGAGGCCCTGCGCCTGGGCCTCACCGCCCTGGGCTTCGAGGTGGAGGCCGTGGGCTCGGCCCGCGCCCTGGCCGGGGCCCTGGCCCACGGCAGGCGCTGGGACTTCGTCTTCAACATCGCGGAAGGGCTTTTCGGCTCCGGCAGGGAAGCGCTGGCCCCGGCGCTGCTCGACGCTTGGCGCATTCCCTACACCTTCTCCGACCCGCTGGTGATGGCCCTGTGCCTGGACAAGGCCATGTGCAAGCGCGTGGTGCGCGACCTTGGCCTGCCCACCCCGGACTTCGCCCTGGTGCGTTCCGAGAAGGACCTGGCCGAGCTGCGCCTGGGCTACCCCGTGTTCGCCAAGCCCGTGGCCGAGGGCACGGGCAAGGGGGTGAGCGCAGCCTCCCGCGCGGGGGACAGGAAGGAGCTGGCGGCGGTGTGCCGAACGCTCCTCAAGCGTTTTCACCAGCCCGTGCTGGTGGAGGCGTACCTGCCCGGCCGCGAGTTCACCGTGGGCGTGGTGGGCACCGGGGAACTGGCCCGGCCGCTGGGGGTGATGGAAGTGGTCCTGCGCGGCGGGGCCGAGCCGGGGGCGTACTCTTACAGCAACAAGGCCAACTTCGAAAGCGTGGTGGACTATCTGCCCGCCGTGGGGCCGGAGGCCGAAGAGGCCGCCCAGCTGGCCCTGGACGTGTGGCGGGGCTTAGGCTGCCGCGACGGGGGCCGGGTGGACATCCGCCAGGACGGACAGGGCCGGGCGCAGTTCATGGAGGTCAACCCGCTCGCCGGGCTGAACCCGAACATCTCCGACCTGCCCATTTTGTGCCGCATGAACGGGGTGAGCTACCAGGACCTGCTGCGCATGATCGTGCAGTCGGCCCTGGAACGCCTGCCGCTGGACCCTGACCGCGAGCGGCCTCTGCGCGGCTGAGACGCCATTCACGCGCGGCTTGCCAAGCGCGGCGCAAGCGGGTACTTTTATGGCTTGACCGCAAAAGCCGCCGCCTGGGCGCTGCGCCGCCGCGCGCCGCGCCCCGGCGAAAAACAACACCGCGCCGCCACAACGGCGCACACGGAGAGAACATGAGCGAAAAGGCCCCTGAAAGCTACCAGCTGGTCCTCATCGACGGCAAGAAGGAGGAGGTGCTGTTCTCCTCATCCATCCTGCTGGATGTGGAGCTCAAACGCGAACAGCACATCCGCTCCATCACCACCGGACACGTGGAGATCCGCAAGGCCTAACCACTGGCGTGCGGCCCTTCCGGCGGCGGTGCCCTCCCGCCGCCGCCGGAAGGGCGCGGATATTGCATCCTTATCGCGCGGAGGCCCCATGACCAAGGCGCAACAGAACCGCGGCAGCGCCCGCGCGCATCACCACACGAGACCCGGCGCGGGCTTCACCCTCATCGAGGTCATCGTCGTCATCCTGATCATCGGCATCCTCTCGGCGGTGATGGTCTCCAAGGGGGGGCTCATGGGCGCGGATCTCCCCGCCCGCACGAGCGAGGTGCGCGCGCAGTTGCGCTATTTACAGCTTACAGCCATGAAAAACGGGACCAGCAACCTCGCCCTTACGTGCGACGGCGCCGACTACTGGGCCTTCAACACCGCCAGTCCCGGCACCAAGCTGCCCCTGCCGGGCGAGACAGCGCGGACCGTCTCCCTTGCGGACAAAAAAATGACCATGAGCGCCTTCACCATTTCCTTCGACGCCTTCGGCATCCCCTACAGCGGCGACGTTCCGGTGAAGCTCTCCAGCGCCGCGGCCATAACCATCGGCGCGGGCGGGCAAAGCGGCCAGCTCACGGTGACGCCGGAAACGGGCTTCGCGCCCTAGGAGAATCGCTCCATGACCAACAGGCGCGCGCACGGCTTCACCATGGTGGAGGTCATCGTCATCATCGTGGTGGCGGGCTTTCTGGGCGTGCTGACGTTGAACCTCATGGGCACGCAGATGCTGCGCAGCGCTTCGCCCCTCAAGACCACGGCGGACACGGCACGGGCCGAGACCGCCATGGAGGCCGTGGTGGCCTACTACACCCAGGCGGTGAACAGCGGCACCTCCGGCGCGCTGGACGCGGTGCAGGCCCAGTACCCGGACAACGCCACCTTCACGGCCACGCGCGGAACCTTCAACGGGGTGGACGCCCTCACCGTCACCGTCACCGAGGGCGGCGTGAGCCTGACCAACATCCTCACCCAGGCGCGCACCAGCAGCGCCGACAACGCCACCAACTTCTAGGCGGGCCGCCATGCGCGCAGAACACGGATTCACCCTCATCGAGCTCATCGCCGTGGCGGTGCTGCTGGGGTTTGTGGCCGTGTTCGCGGGGCTGTTCGTCAGCACGGGGGCGCGCGGCACCCTCGCCGCCCGCCAGGCCGAGGAAAACGCGCAAAAAGGCCAGATCGCCCTGGCGCGCATCGCCCTGGAACTGCGCGACGCAAGCGGCGGCCCGTCCGGCGGCGCGCCGCTGGTCAGCGCCACAAGCATCCAGTACACCACAAGCCAGGCCCTGCTGCCCGGCGAGCGCACCCTGGCCTTTGACGCGGGCGGCGCACGCCTGACCCTGACCCCGCAAAGCGGCGGCACGGCGCAGACCCTGGTGGACGGCGTCACCGCCTGCACCATGGGCTTCAGCGGCACCGGGGCGGACCACAACGTGGTCTTCACCGTCAGCTTCACCTTGAACGGCATGGCCCAGCCCTTCAGCATCACGGTGAAGCCGAGAAACGCCGTCAGCACCCCGGTCGGCAGCTAGGAGGCACCATGCGGCACCACACGCGGCACACCACTCTTCGCCCCCGTCAGGGCGGCAGCATCGTGGTCTACCTGATCATCGCCCTGGCGGCCTTCGGCGTGCTGGCCATGGCCGGGGGAACGCGCTTCGGCTCCGCGGTGACCAGCGTGTTCTCGCCCAATTGCGCCACCAACGCCCGGTACATGGCTGAAAGCGGCCTGCGCTACGCCATGGCGCGCCTGCGCGACTGCGCCGACGAAGCCTGCGTCACAAGCGCGGTGTCCGCCATGAACGGCCAAAGCTACACGGTTGACGCGGGCAAGGGCCTCAGCTTCTCGCTCGCCGTGACCTACGACGCCGGGACCAAGACCGCCCAGGTCACCAGCACGGGCAACGGCTGCACCAACATCACCGGCGTCACGGCAAGCTCGGCCTCAAGCGTGTATCTCTCCAAAATCGCCGGAACCAGCGGCGACATCGACTTTTCCGACCTGGGCGACGACTTCACCATCACCACGCCCACGGGCGGCTCAAGCCCCATCAGCGTGGACGCCACGGGCAAGCTGGTGTTTTTGGGCGTCCTCGGCGACACCTACAACTCCGCCGCCATCTGGTACACCAGCAACAACACCTACTGCACCGAGGGCGTGTGCACCATGGACTACGGCCTGCGGGCCTACTTCGAGGCCCAGTGGGACACCGCCTCCGTGGCCGACGGCATCGTCTTCGGCATCAAGAGCGCGCTGACCAACGTCGCCCTCTCCGCGGGCGGCGACCCCTACAAGGACATGGGCGAGGTCATGGGCTGGGCCGGGCCCGGGCCGCAAAGCCTGGGCTACGACGGCATCAAGCCGCCAAAGATCGGCCTGGAGCTGGACACCTGGCGCAACAACGACGGCTCCACCATCTACAACGCCGACAGCCGCGCGGACAAAAACTACTACAACTCCAGCACCGGCAACCGCGACTCCGACCACATGGCCTACGTGTTCTGGGGCAGCACCAGTTCCGTGCGGGTGTGGGACGGCTGGGGGCGCTTCTGGACAGCCACCTACGACGACAACCGCCACGCGGAGTCCTTCACCGACAACGACGCGGGAGACGACGGCAGCACCGAGCCCAGGAGCTACCACGATTTGGACGGCAGCGGCGACGGGCGCTGGGGCTACTATTACAAGAAGACCGACCGCACCTGGCTGCGCAACGGCACCAAGTACCTCGTGCGCTTCGAACTCTCGCGCCTGCCAAGCTACCCGAACGCCCAGGGCAACTACCCCTATCTGCTCAAGACTTGGGTGCGCACCGGCACGCAAACCGCCGACTACAGCAACGTCAACGCCGACTACACGGCCGGGCCGCCGGACATGTACCGGGCCATCTTCCTCTCCCCGGCCATGCACGCCAACCTGTCCAAGATCATGCTCGGCTTCACCGAGGCCACAGGCTCGCGCACGCAGAAGGTCACGGTGTCCGGGCTCAAGGCCTCCTTCCGGCAAACCCAGGAAACGCCCGTCATGCCCACGGACCATGTGGCCTACTTCCCCATGAGCGAAGGCAGCGGCACGACCCTCTCCGACGCCAACGGCACCACGGCCACCCTGTACAACGGCCCGACATGGCTCACAGGCTGCGCAAAGTGCCCGGCCCTCAACTTCGACGGGAACAACGACGTGGCGTTCGCCCCTTCCTCGCCCGCCACGGCCCCCGGCGAAAGCGGAACCGTCAGCGCCTGGTATTCCATCCCCACACTGCCGGGCGCCTACGCCGGGCTTGTGCACAAGGGAGAGCGGGACGATTTCCACGACGAGTCCTATTCCCTGCAAATGTACGGTTACGGCGTCATGGCCCTGGTGGTGCGGCAAAGCAATTCCCGCACGGTCATGGTGCAAACAAACGTCACCGCCGGAACGGGCTGGCACCATGTGGCCGCCACCTGGACCCCCAGCGAGCTGCTCATCTACATCGACGGCGAGCTCAAGGGCCGCACCGAAAACACCAACGGCTACGCCGCGCGCGCCTCTTCGGGCGGTCTGGTCATCGGCGCGCAGGCCTTCGACACCGCGGACGAATCAGCAGACTACGTCTTCAAGGGCCGTCTGTCCCGGGTGGCCATCTACAACCGCGCCCTCAGCCCCCTTGAAGTGGCCAGAATGGCCGTGGCTCCCTAGCGCCGCCACGGAAGGAGCGACAATGCAGCCACTCCGCATAAAGCCCGCCGTCCTGGCCGCCCTGTGTCTGGCGGCGGTGTTCGCCGCCCCGGCCCTGGCGGCCAAGGCCAACCCCGACGGCACCGTGGCGCCGGTAGCCGAAGCCGAACAAACGACGGCCAAGACGGGCAAGGATACACAAGAGCCGCGAAATCCGGCCCACCCGTCCATCCCCGACCCGGCCGCGGCCCTCAAGAAGGCCATGAAGGCCCAGGGCGACATCTCCCCGCACACGGTCCGCGCCATGCAGCACGACCCCAAGGCCATGGAAGCCATCGGCCGCGCCCCGGCCAAGGGGCAACAAGGGCAAGGCGCGGCTTCCGGAAGCGGCGGCAAGACCATCTACGGCGACATCATCATCCACAGGTAGCCCATGCCCCGCTCGCCCTGCCACGACCGCCCGGACCTGCCCCTGGGGCATGTCAGCATCGGCGACTGCGCCTTCGCGCCTCGGCCCATGCTGCTCACCACGGTGCTGGGCAGTTGCGTGTGCGCCACCTTCCACCATCCGGGCAGGCGCGCGGGCGGCATGTTCCACGCCATGCTGCCGGACCGTGGAATGCGCAAAAACACGGAGCGCACCCCGGTCTGCACCTTCGCCGACCTGGCCGTGGAGGCCATGGTGGAGCGCTTTCGCGCAGCGGGAATGGCCCCGGACGAGCTGGTGGTGAAACTTTTCGGCGGGGCCAACACCATGGAGGCCGCCGGGCGTTCGGAACTGAACGACATGCTGGACGTGGGAGCCAAGAACGTGCGCACGGCCCTGGCCGCCCTGGCCGCTCACGGGCTTGCCCCGACGGTCAGCGACGTGCTGGGCCCCCATGGCCGCAAGCTGTATTTCGCCACGGCCACGGGCGAGGTGTGGCTGAGCTACCTGACCCCGGAGCTGGCCCGCAAATACCTGGCGGAGCGCAAGCGGTGCTGAGGCGAGCGGCCCTGGCGGCAGCGCTGGCGAGCTGCCTTTTCGGCGGGCTGGTGCCCGTGCACGCCGCCCGCGCCGCAAGCGCCGCCCCTGTCCAGGCCGTCCAGGAGCTTGCCCGCCAGCCCCACGACCCCGCAGCCTTCACCCAGGGCCTGGCCTTCGATCGGGGCCAGCTCGTCGAAAGCACCGGCCTCTACGGCCAGTCCAGCCTGCGCCGGGTCGCCCCGGCCACGGGCCGCGTGCTTGCGCGGCACAAACTGCCGCCAGAGCTCTTCGGCGAAGGCCTGACCCTGTGCCCCGGCACGCCCCGGCGGCTCTGCCAGCTCACCTGGCGCGAGGGGCTTATTCTGACCTACGACGCCGACAGTCTCGGGCCGCTCTCCCGCCACGCCCTGCGCGGCCAGGGCTGGGGCTTGGCCTGGCAGGGCGATGCATTGGCCCTGAGCGACGGTTCGGCCACCCTGCGCTTCCTGGACGCGCGCAGCCTGGCCGAAACCGGCCGCACCCTGGCCGTACGCGACGGCGGCAGGCCCGTGCCCCGGCTGAACGAGCTGGAATGGGTCAACGGCTGGCTTCTGGCCAATGTCTGGCTCAAGGACCGCATCGCGGTCATCCGGCCGGACACGGGCCAGGTGGCCCTGTGGCTGGACCTTTCGGCCCTGCGCCGCGCGCTGTCTCCCGGGGCCGAGGCCGCCAACGGCATCGCCTTCGACCCGGACGGCGACGGGGGACGCGGGGCGCTCTACCTCACGGGCAAACGCTGGGACACGATGTTCGTGGCGCGGCTGCCGGAACTCCTCACACGGCCGCCCGCCCCCCGGCCGTGAAGCGGTGGCGCAGCATGAGCCACGCGCCAAGCAGAATCATGGGCAGGCACAACAGCTGCCCCATGCTGAGGAAATCAAAGGCCACGAACCCCAGCTGGGCGTCCGGCTGGCGGAAGAACTCCACAAAAAAACGCGCCAGGCCGTAGCCCAGCAGAAACAGACCGCCCACGGCCCCGCGCGGCCTTGGCTTCAGGGCATACACCCAAAGCACGGCGAAAAGGACCAGCCCCTCCAGGGCGGCCTCGTAGAGCTGCGAGGGGTGCCGGGGCAGCGGCCCGCCCGTGGGAAACACCATGGCCCAGGGCACGTCGGTCACCCGGCCCCAAAGCTCGCCGTTGATGAAGTTGCCCATGCGCCCGGCAAAGAGTCCCGGCGGCACCAGCGGAGCGATGAGGTCGCCCACCTCCAGCAGCCCCTTGCCGATGCTTCTGCCGTACAGCCAGCACACCAGCACCACCCCGGCCACGCCGCCGTGGAAGCTCATGCCGCCGCGCCAGATGGACGCAATCTCCAACGGGTTGGCCAGGTAGTAGGCGGGGTCATAAAAGATGACGTAGCCAAGCCTGCCGCCCAGCACCACGCCCGCCACCAACCAGGTGATGAGGTCGTCCACATGGACCGCGGTCCAGCCCGAACCGGGGCGCGCTGCCCGCACGCGTCCCAGCCACCAGGCCAGGGCGAAGCCCACCGCGTACATGAGCCCGTACCAACGGGCGGCCACCGGGCCAATCTGCACGGCCACGGGATCGAAAACGGGATAGGTGAGCATGGTCTCTCCGGACCGCTGGCGCGCGGCGCGTTTGTTTCCTGTTTCAAATTGCGCTATGTTGGCGCCTGGGCCGCCTGGCGGCCTGACGCGGCCTGGCGGAACGCCGGACAAGGTCCGTTTTTTTAGCCTCCGCGTCAACCCCCACCCCCGGCGCGCCGGGGCCAGAGGCGGCACGGCCATGCAGCAGAAGGACCTCAAGGAACGCGGCGTTCCGCAGGAGGAGATGGACATTCTGGAGATGCCCGTGGAGGCCCTGGCCGCCTACTGGCTGTCCATCAAGAAGCTGCTCGACGCCAAGCGCGACAAGGCGCTTCTGGCCGCGGAGCTGGAGAATACCGGCGAACGCTACATCCGCCACCTGCTGGACGCGGCCCTTTCCGGCCTGGACCGCGACACGCTGCGGGGGCTGGCCCGCGCCAAGGCGGCCACGCTGCTGGCCGAGGCCCGCCGCCGCTTCGACATGATGCGCCTGGGGCTCATGGGCGTTGCCCTGGGCGAAAACCCGCGCCTCACCTTCATCCGCCTCTCCGCCCTCATGACGCCCCCGGCCCTGGGGGAAAAGCGCGCCTTCGAGCTGGCCCACGGCCTCATGGCCACGGTGGGCGAGAAGGACGCGGACCTGCGCGTGCTGCTCTCCGCCGACCACAAGCAGAAGGACGACCGGCTGGTCGTGAAGCTGCTCTTCTATGCCCTGGCCGCGCGCAGGAACGGCAGGCAGTCCCTGCACGAGCATTTGCCGCACCTGCGGCCCGGCCCCTTTGCCGATGGGCTCTCCCTCGCCGCCGACGGCTTCGAGGCCGAGTTCGTGTCCCGGCACATGCTGGCCCTGCGCGACCAGGCCATGGCCGGGGCCGGGCGCAAAATGCGCATGGCCGCGGAAATGTGCCTGGCCATCAAGGCCGGCCTGTCCTACGACGACGTGTTCCGGGTGGCGCGCTCGTTCATGGCCTAGCCGTGGCGTTGCAAGATGATGTTCGCTCCCGTCTCGGTTCTGGCGATTGGCGGCCGAGTGGACACGGCCGCGGCACGACCGCATCTTTCCCCCACGCGGGGCTGGACAGTTGACACGGCGCGCAAAAGGCGTATGTAGAAATCAAGTCCCAAGTCCTTCAACCAATCCAGGGAGGGCACGCCAATGGACCAGTCAGCTTCGTGATCGTCTGGGGAAGGCCAGCCGCCACCCAACCGGCCGGGGGCGATCGCAACCGGCCAGGGCGACCCGAAACCGGAAGACGAGCCTGCGTGACGGGATCCCCGAAAGGGGGAAAAAAGCCCGCAAGACAGGCCGGGAACGCCCCGAAAAAACGCAGCGCGGCAGCCGAACGTACGGAAGATGTTCACCAAGTCGCCCCTTTTGGAGTCCAGGGGCCGCGCGAGATAACCACCACCGCGCCGAGGAACCCGGCGCATCTGCACAGGCAGAGGTGGACACGTCGGCGCTTTAAGGCCGAAAACCCCGCGACAGGTCTGCAAAGGCGCACACAAACAGCCCGGACCGCATAGGCGAACGGGCAGGGCACATCCCCACCGCGGCGCCGCGACGGAAGCGGAAGAAACGTGGAGAAAGGTCGCTGAGACGACCCCCGGAATCGCGGGGGCGCGAGGAAGAACAAAAAAGCATCACAAAGGCCGCTCCGGGCAACCGGGGCGGCCTTCTTTTTTGCGGCGCAAAGCCTACTTGAAGCGGAACAGCACGAATTCCGACTGCCGGAGCGAGCCGTCCCCGTCCGTGTCGGCTTGCAGGTACGCCTCGCGATGCTTCTGGTTCAGGTAGTCCTCAAGGTCCTTATGGCTCACATAGCCGTCGCCGTTCCGGTCCAGATCGCTGGCCTTGATCGTGCCGAAGCCCTCCAGCCCGTGGATGCCCGCACGGGTCAGCTCCTCCTGGGTCACCATGCCGTCGCCGTCGCGGTCCACGTCCTTGATGGCGAAGGGCTGGGCCTCCTCCTTCTTCTTTCGCGCGTAGGCCATGATCTCCTCCACGCTCACGCGGCCGCTCTTGTCGGCGTCCACCTCGTGGAAGGCGGGCAGCACGGCGGCCGGGCCTGTGGTGGCGGCCGTCTGGGCCAGGGCCGTGGCGCCAAACAACAGGGCGGCCAAAAGCGTCAAGCCGTGCACGGACGTGGACGCGGCGGATGCGGTGCGGGGCATGGGCTGTCTCCCTTCGGGCATGGGGTTAGAGGAAGCGCACGGGCGGACGCCTGCGCTCCGGCAGGCGCTGGAAGCCGTACTTGGGGCGGCCCAGCATGAGCGCGCCGTAGATCTTGTGGGACTCGGGGATGCACAGGGCCGAAGCGATGGCCTTGCTGCGCGAGGCGGCCATGGTGAACAGCCCGGCCCAACACGTGCCCAGGCCCAGGGCGTGGGCGGCCAGTTCGAAGTGCGCGAGCGCGATGATGCAGTTGCTGGTGTTGTCCATGCCGCCCTTGGGCGCGTGGGCCACCACCACCTGGGGCGCGCCGCGCAAAATCAGGTCCACGCCCTTGTCCCAGGCATCCAGGTAGGGCATGAAATAGGGCAAACGCCTGAGCGACTTGGCCGTCAGGTCCACCAGGGCCACCAGCAGGTCCGGGTCCTCGGCCACGATCCAGTTCACCGGCTGGGTGTTCACGCCGCTGGGCGCGTAGCGCGCGGTGTCGATGATGCGGCGCACCAATTCCCGCTCCACGGGCTTTGAGCGGAAGCGGCGCACGCTGCGGCGCGTGCGCATGAACTGCTCGGCCGCCTCCGGGCTCACGGCCAGCGCGGGATCGATGGGCGTGAGGTCGGCCGCGCCGCGGCCCGCCAGAGTGAGCGCCCCGGTGGGACACACGGCCACGCAGTGCCCGCACATGATGCAGCGCTCGGCCGCGTTCTGCGCCACCACGGGGAACTTGTCCGCGCCGCGCGTAAGGAGAAAGGCCGGGCATTCGCTGATGCACAGGCCGTCCCTGTTGCACAGGGAAAGGTCGATGACGATGTGTTCCGCAGACATTGTCCGCCTCCTTGCATCCCCCTTCTACATGGACCCGAGGATCCCCACAACCGTTCCGGTCATGAGCGAGGCGATGACCCCGGCGGCCAGCGCGCGCAGGCTCATGGCCGTGATCTCGCTGCGGCGCTCCGGGCACAGGGTGCCCAGCCCCGCAATGAGGATGCCCACGCTGCCGAAGTTGGCGAAGCTGCACATGGCGTAGGTCAGAATGAGGCGCGAATGGGCGGAGAGGGCCTCCGGCGGCAGGGCGGCCATGTCCATGAAGGCCAGGAACTCGTTCAAGATGATCTTGGTGCCGATGAGCGCCCCCGCGGTGTGGGCCTCGGCCCAGGGCACGCCGATGAGCCAGGCCACGGGGGCCAGCGCCGCGCCCAGCGCCCGCTCCAGGGTCAGCGGCGCGCCGGCCACATCCGGCATGAGCGCCAGGCCCAGGTTGGCCAGCTTCACCAACGCCACGAACACGATGAGCATGGCCACGATGTTCCAGAAAAGCTGCAAGCCCTCCCAGGTGCCCCGGCACAGGGCGTCCACGCTGTTCGCGGCGGCGCTTTTCGGCATCTCGCGGCCCAGGGTGGGGGCGGCGTCCTCCGGCAGCATGACCGAGGCCACCAGCAGCGCAGCCGGGGCGTGGATGATGCTGGCCGCAAGGATGTGGCCCAGGGCGTCGGGAATCACCGGGGCGAGCACGGCGGCGTAGAGCATGAGCATGGTGCCCGCGATGCAGCTGAGGCCCGTGGCCATGAGGGCGAAGAGCTCGCTTCTGGTCATTACGGCCAAATATGGCCGGATAAGCAGCGGCGACTCGATCATGCCGAGAAAGATGCAGCCCGCCGCGCCCACGCCCAGCGCCCCGCCCAGGCCCATGGTCTTCTCCAGCAGCAGGGAGAACAGGCGCACCACGCGCTGCAGGATTCCCCAGTGGAACAACAGCGCGGAGAGCGCCGCGATGACGATGACCAGGGGCAAGGCCTGGAAGGCCAGGCTGAACCCGGCGGAAGGATTGGAGACCGCAAAGGGAGCCGGGCCGCCGCCCACGAATCCGAACACGAAGGCCGTGCCCGCGCGGGTTGCCGTCTCCGCCGCCTGGACCAGGGCGTTCAACCCCATGAACAGGGCTTTCAAGGCGGGCACCTTGAGCACAAAGCCCGCGATGAGGAACTGGAGCCCCAGGCCGCCCAGCACCATGCGCCAGGGCAGGCGCGAAAGGGGCCAGGGGCGCTTCTCCCCCAAAAGCCAGGCCAAAACAAGGAGACACACAAGCCCCAGGGCGCTGTGGATCATCACGGTCCCCCCCATGCGATGAAGTGGGCGCAACATGCTGGATTTTTCGCCGCTTGGAAAGGGGGGAGTACTTGCCGAAATGACGGAGGGCCAGCAAAAGGGCCGCCCTTATGCAGGAAACTCAAAACCGAATCGAAACAGGTGGTTGTCAGCAAGACACCCACCAGTTTGATTTCTAGCAGCCTGGGCTGACCCCCGGACCCTGTCAATAGGGGAATTTTGTCCTTTTAGCAGCCCAAAACGGGTGTTTTTTGTCCGCGACATAAAGGCCGTGCCATACTCCATTGAAAGACCGAAGGAGGTCAGATATGGAAACAGCAGGCCAAAGAAAGCACATCACGACCTGGGTAAACGCGGACGGCAGGCATGCAGCCGCAAGCATCAGCACCAAGCCCGGCGCTGGCGGCGATGAGCAGCCCTTCAACGCGGAAGACGGGCGCTACATGGCGTTCACGGTGGGCGCAGACGGCGGCATTTCCGGCAGAAACGAAGTGCGCGGCAAGGTTTCGCCGCCGCAGAAGGACAAATACCCGCCGCCGCCCCCGGCGTCCAAGGAGCCGCATTTGGTGTACAGCCAGAAGTCCGGGGAGCTGCGCGATGCTGATGGCCGCCTCATGGACAAGGGACATTCCGGCTATGAAGACTACCGAGACAGGCCGGAGTTCGAAGACAAGAAGAACCGGGGCGTCATCCCGCGCGGGAACTACAAGGTCACGGAAGTGATCGAGGACACGAGAAATACTGACAGGGAAAAGAAAGGCCAGCACATTCTGCGCCTGGAGCCTGCGGATGCGGAAACCCGGCAGCGCCTCAAGGAGATGAACCGTGACGGATTCTGGATACATAGCGGAGAGTCGCCAAGGGCCTCGCAGGGCTGCATCCTCACGAAAGAAACAACGCGCAGGCGCATTCCCCTGGGGTCGATCCTGCGCGTCACGCTTTAGCCTTCTGCTGCCGCTTTTCTGCGTCTGTATCCTCTTTGGCCGACTGACCGGAGAGGCCCAGGCCAGTGGCAAAGGCATCTTTGTCGAGGCCGAGGCCTTCCTGAAAGTGCAGCGCCCGGACCGCAACATCCCGCCTCTGGGCAAGGAGGGTGCACCACCCAATGACATCGACCCCCGGCACCTAGCGGTGGGGCCTTTTGGCCCCACGGACGGACGCGGCGCTGGTGGGCTTTACATCCAGTCGGCAAGCGTGAGAGCGGAACGCCTGCCCGGACTCTTCGGCAAGATCCCGGCGTCGGAGCCCAACCTGGAGGACATGCACGAAATCGAAGGCTGGTGCTATACCAGCGCCACACCCAGCGACAAAACAGCGGTGCTTTTCATCAGCGATCTCGACGGATTCGTGTCCACCATCGCCGTGGTCTCGGACGTGGCGTTCATCCGCCAGCCGAGCCTGTGCGCCCGCACTCCGCGGGTGCACGCCGGGCTGGCCACGGTAAGCGGGATCAGGCTGGGCATGAGCCGCACACAGGTGCGGAGCATCCTGGGCAGGCCAATGGCGGCAGACTCCTGGCGCGACGGCATCGAGAGCGTGAAGCGGGAGCCGCTCACCCCGGCGCTCAATCGCAGGCTGGGCTGGGAAGGGAATCGCGCGACCCACCGCACGCGTCTCCAAAAGGTTGTAGTCTGGTACGAGAAGGACAGGGTCATCGGCTTTGAGGCGGAGGAGTTCAGCCAGGAAGGTTCGTCGCCGGAGCTCACGGGCGTGAGCAACAAGACAAGCGAGTAAGCGCCTCTTGTTATAACGGCGTGGTCGCACTCGAAACTTCCTGGAATTTATATATTTTAGACCTCATACATGAGGCCGCAAAAGGGCCGCCCGGCGAGGGGGTGCCGGACGGCCCTTGAGAGGGGGACTAGGTTTGGGCGGGGCTAGGCCACCTGCGTCTGGCCCTGGGCGATCTCCCGGCGCACGTCCTCCAGGTCGATGACCACGGGGTCGATCATGCTGTGGCCGCTGCGCTCGCCCCACGAATAGTCAGAGGCGAAGCGGCCGTCGTAGCGCACGTCGTCCACGATGTAGAAGCCGTCCTCGTGCAGCAGGCGGTCCCAGCGGTGCACGAAGAACTCGAAACAGCTGGGGTCGTAGTTCTGCACGCCGGTCCAGTGCCAGGTCAGCGAGCAGACCTCGTCGTCATACCCCATGAGGGCGATGAAGCGGGCCTTGCTGTCCAGGTACATGCGGCGGCGCAGCAGCACGGCGGAGTCCTTGATGGGCGCGGGGTTGAAGAACATTTGCCGACCGTCGCAGGTCACCTCCACCATGCTTTCGTCGCCCAGCTTCATGCCGCAGGTGCAGGTGTTCCCCTTGCGCCACCACTCCAGGTACTTGGTCTTGTATATGTCGCGGCCCTCTTCGCGGATTCTCTGTGCGGTGGCCGGAGAAACGGGGTGCAGGGCCAGATCGCAGCAACGGCCGGTGATGGTGAGGTTCAGGTCCATGTTGCTTCCTCCAGGGTATGAGTGCCGACGTGTTCGGGGAGGCCGTCCAGTTCGCCTGCCCCATGCCTCGAGAAGAGCAAGGAGCGGGCCAAACCGGCATCCCGCCGGATTCCATGTGATTTTTATCACAATCAGCAAACACCCTGATCCGTCGGACGAATTTTACGTCCGCCCCCCTTGACCTTGCCCCCGGCCAGGGGCAGACTCGCAGCTGACTTCACTCCAGCCCCAGGAGTTCCGCGTGCAGACCCCCCTTGGAAAACCGTTCCCCTGCACTTCGCTGTGCTCCTTCATCATGGACTCCGTGGCCGACGGGCTGTTCACCGTGGACCGCGAGTGGAACATCATCTACTTCAGCCAAAGCGCGGCGGGCATAGTGGGCCTCCCGGCGGAAAAGGCCGTGGGCCGCAAGTGCTGGCAGGTGTTCCGCACCGAGGGCTGCACAAACGGCGACAGCGGGCACTGCGTGCTCAGGCAGTGCATCGCCGAGGACCGCAAGATCGTGGGGCGCATCCTCATGGTGGAGCGCGAGGACGGCGTCCATGTGCCCGTGAGCGTGAGCGCCGCGCCTTTGAAGGACCGCGACGGGACTATCATCGGCGGGGTGGAGAGTTTTCGCGACCTGTCCAGCGTTCCCGGCAAAAACAACGGGCGCAAACTGCCCAAGGGCTTCTGCTCACGCGACCCCAACATGGCGGAGATACTGCGCATTCTCCCTCAGGTCGCCGAAAGCGAGGCCACGGTGCTGCTGCTCGGCGAGTCCGGCACGGGCAAGGAGTTTTTCGCCCGCGCCATCCACGAGCTTTCCCCCCGGCACAACGGCCCCTTCGTGGCGGTCAACTGCGGCGCGCTGCCGGAACAGCTCATGGAATCGGAGCTTTTCGGCTACAAGGCCGGGGCCTTCACCGACGCCCGGCGCGACAAGCCCGGTCGTTTCCAGTTGGCCGAGGGCGGCACCATCCTGCTGGACGAGATAGGCGACCTGCCCCAGCCGCTGCAGGCCAAGATCCTGCGCGTGCTGCAGGAGCGCGTGTTCGAGCCCTTGGGCGGGGTGGCGGGCGTGCCCGCCAATGTGCGCGTCATCGCCGCCACCAATCGCGACCTGGAGCGCATGACCCAGGAAGGGAGCTTTCGCCAGGACCTGTACTTCCGCCTCAACGTGGTGCGCATGACCCTGCCGCCCCTGCGCGAGCGCCGGGGCGACATCCCCCTGCTTGTCGACATGGCCATCAAACGCAGGCAGCAGAACGGCGGCAAGCACATCCAAGGCCTTTCGCAGGAGGCCATGCGGCTGCTCCTGGCGCACTCCTTTCCCGGCAACATCCGCGAATTGGAGAACATCATCGAGTACGCCTCCATCCTCTGCCCCGGCGGGCTTATCCATGTGGAGCACCTGCCCGCCGACGTGCGCACCTGCGAACACCCGGCCCCCCGTAGCGCCATGAACGGCCAGCCCATGACCATGGCGGAGATCCGCTACCATGCGGCCGTGCAGGCGGTCGAACGCAACGGCGGCAACAGGAACGCCGCCTGCCGCGAGCTCGGCATCACCAAGGACACGCTGCGCCGCATTCTGGGCCGCGTTGAGGACAATTCCCAGGAAAGCTCCAATCTCCCTTCGTAACAGCCGCTTCCCGCCATCCCCCCTGGCCGCGTCGACGCCCATCGGACGAACAATTCGTCCGCCAGCCCTCATGGGACACATATTTCGTCCCACACCCAGAAAACACGGCAAAAGAACGATTCAAGCGTTTCCTTTTTTCTGAAAAGAAAATCCTTACCACTAATACTTTCCAAAACAACATTTTGCCTCCCGCGTCCAAAGGCGAGCCCGCCAGCCGCTGCGGCAAGGGCGTGCCGTTCCAGGGCCCGGCACACGGCCGGTGACGGCGGCCGCCCCTCTTGTGGAGACTTGCCCTTGGGTCGGATTGTGCGTATCTGCTGGACCATGAGAACCATCATACTTGGCGGAACGGGGTTTATCGGCGCAGCGCTGTGCAGGGTGCTCGCCTCCCAGGGGCACGAGGTGGTCGTGCCGTCCCGGCGACCGGAAAAAGTCCCGGCGGTCCTCGGGCCCACGGTCATCGGCGCGCCCTTCGACGGCCGGACCGGCGCGGGCTGGGCGGACTTCATCACCCCGGACACGGGCATTGTGAACCTTGCGGGCGAAAACATCGCGGCCGGGCGCTGGACAGACGAGGTCAAGCGGCGCATCGAGTCGAGCCGCCTGTCCGCCGGGGCGGCGGTCATGGACGCGCTGGCCCGGGCGGACGCGCGCCCCGCCGTGCTGGTGCAGGCCTCGGCAGTGGGCTTCTACGGCGCGCGCGGGCCAGAATCCGTGGACGAGGACGCCCCGGCCGGAAACACCTTTCTGGCGCGGGTGGCCATGGCCTGGGAGTCCTCCACACGGGGAGCGGAGGCCCTTGGCGTGCGCCGCGCGGTCATCCGCACCAGCATGGTGCTGGGGCCGGGCGGGGCGCTGGCCAAAATGCTGCCCGCCTTCCGTCTGGGCCTGGGCGGCCCGCTGGGCTCGGGCCGCCAAATGGTTCCCTTCATCCATCTGGACGACGAGGCCGGGGCCATCGCCTTTTTGCTGGGCACGCCGGGCCTTGCCGGGCCGTTCAACCTCGCCGCGCCCGAGGCCGTGGACTCCCGCGGCTTCGCCCGGACCCTGGGCCGTCTGCTGGGTCGCCCGGCCGTTCTGCCCGCCCCGGCCTTCGCCCTGCGCCTGGCCCTGGGCCAGATGGCCGACGAAGTGCTGCTCTCCGGCGTCAACGCCGTGCCCTCGCGTCTGCTCGCGGCAGGGTTCCGTTTCCAGCGCCCCACCCTGATCCAGGCACTTGAAGCCGCGCTGTCGGCGGGGTAAACGCCGGGTGGAGGCGCGCATGAGCAAGGGCAGAATTCTTGTGGTCGAAGACGAGCCCGTGGTGGCCCTGGACATCCAGGCCCGGCTCTCGCGCCTCGGCTTCGAGCTGGCCGGGCACGCGGCCACGGGCGCGGACGCCCTGCGCCTGGCCGACGAGAACCGCCCGGATCTGGTGCTCATGGATGTGCGCCTGGACGGACCGCTGGACGGCATCGACACCACCCGCGAACTGTTGCGCCGCCGCCGTCTGCCGGTCATCTACCTCACCGCCGCCAGCGACGAGGACACCCTGGCCCGCGCCAAGGAAACCGGCCCGTTAGGCTATCTGGCCAAGCCCTTCGAGGACCACGAACTGCGGGCGGCCCTGGAAATGGCCCTGGTCAAGTTCGAGGCCGAAACGCGGCTCAAACAAAGCGAGCGGCTGCTCTCCACCACCCTGGGCAGCCTGGGCGAGGCCGTCGTCTCCACGGACAAGAACGGACAGGTCACCTACCTCAACGCTTCGGCGGTGGAGTTGCTGGGGCTCAGCGTCGGCCACGCCATCGGCCACTCCTGGCGCGCGCTTTTCGCCATCGTGGACAAGGACGACGGCGCCCAGGTGGAGGACCTGGAGGAGCTGTGCGTGGCCCATGGAGGCGCCCCGCGCTGCGAGGACATGCTGCTGCGGCTGCCCACCGGCCGGGAAGCGCCCGTGGCGCTGTCGGTCTCGCCGCTCTACGCCCCCGGCGGCGATGGGCTGCAAGGCCGGGTGCTGGTGCTGCGCAGCATCGCCCAGCGCAAGCTGGCCGAGGCCGAACTGCGCGCCAGCATGGCCGCCCTGCGTTCCACCTTCCGGCAGACCGTGCGCGCCCTGGCCAGCATGGCCGAAAAGCGCGACCCCTACACCGCCGGACACCAGCAGCGCGTGGCGCGGCTGGCCTGCGCCATCGGCCGGGGGCTGGGCCTCTCCGAGGACGCCCTGGAAGGACTGGAAATGGCGGGAACCCTGCACGACGTGGGCAAGGTGTACGTGCCTGCGGAAATCCTTTCCAAGCCGACCCGGCTCACGCATCTGGAAATGGCCATCATGCGCGGGCATCCGGAAGTGGGCTTCGACATCCTGCGCGAGGTGACCTTCCCCTGGCCCGTGGCCCGCGCCGTGCTGGAGCATCACGAGCGCCTGGACGGCTCCGGCTATCCCGGCGGCCTGCACGGGGCGGAAATCTGCCTTGAAGCGCGCATTCTGGCCGTGGCCGACGTGGTGGAGGCCATGAGCTCCCACCGGCCCTACCGCCCGGCCCAGGGCCTGGCCAAGGCCCTGGACGAGATACGCAGCGGGCGTGGCGGCCTGTACGACCCCGACATCGTGGACCAATGCCTGGCGATCATGGCGAACGGCTATGCCTTTGACGAGCCCGCGCCCGACCGATGCGTCCCGGCCCCATCCCCCCCCGACCAATCCGAGGAGAACGCATGACCACGCACGGCCGCGTGCTGGTGGTGGACGACGAGTCCGGCATCCGCTTTTCGCTCAAAGGCATTCTGGAAGACGAAGGCTTCGAGGTCATCGAAGCCGAGAGCGGCGAGGCCGCGGTGGCCCTGCTGGAGGGCGGCGAGGCCGCGGACCTGCTGTTCCTGGACATCTGGCTGCCCGGCATGGACGGCCTGGCGACGCTTTCGCGCATCCGCCAGGAACGGCCGGAGCTGCCCGTCATCATGATCTCCGGCCACGGCACCATCGAGACCGCGGTGACCGCCCTCAAAAGCGGGGCCTTCGACTTCATCGAAAAGCCCCTGTCGCTCGAAAAGGTCATCCTGGCCGCCAGCAAGGGCATGGAGTTCGCCCTGCTCAAGCAGGAGAACCTGGCCCTGCGCCACAGCCTGGGCGACCAGACCGTGACCCTGACGGGCGAGAGCCCGGCCATGCTGGAGCTCAAGGAGATGATCGCCCAGGTGGCCCCCACCGACGCCTGGGTGCTCATCACCGGCGAGAACGGCACGGGCAAGGAGATCGCCGCGCGGCTGCTGCACGCCACAAGCCGCCGCGCAAGCCAGCCGCTGGTGGCGGTGAACTGCGCCGCCATCCCGGAGGAACTCATCGAGAGCGAGCTCTTCGGCCACGAGAAAGGGGCCTTCACCGGCGCGGACAAGGCGCAGCTGGGCAAGTTCGAGCTGGCCCACAAGGGCACGCTGTTCCTCGACGAAATCGGCGACATGAGCCTCAAGACCCAGGCCAAGATCCTGCGCATACTGCAGGAGCAGCGCTTCGAGCATGTGGGCGGCCGCAAGACCATCAGCGTGGACGTGCGGGTCATCGCCGCCACCAACAAGGACCTGGCGGCGGAGATCAAGGCCGGGAACTTCCGCGAGGACTTGTACTACCGCCTCAAGGTGTTTCCCCTCACCGTGCCGCCCCTGCGCCAGCGCGCCAGCGACATTCCGCTGTTGATAGAGGACTTCGTGGAGCAGCTGGTGCGGCGCAGCGGATGCAGGCGCGCGGCCTTCTCGCCGCAGGCGTTGGCGCTGCTGTCCACCTACCCCTGGCCGGGCAACGTGCGCGAACTCAAGAATTTCGTGGAGCGGATGCTCATCATCATGAACGGCCGGGAGGTGACGGCCGACCGCCTGCCGCCGGAGATTCTCGCCCAGTGCCGGGTGCCCGCGCCGGGTGCGGCCGCGCCCACTGCCGGGCAGCAGACGTCAAACGCCGCGCCCGCCCCCCCGGTTTGCCTGGCGGACGACGAGGACGATCTGGCCGACGGGCTTCTCCCGGAGAGCTTCCCGGCCGGACCGCTGGACCTGAAGCAGGCCCGCGCCGCCTTCGAGGCCCGCTTTCTGGAGGCCAAGCTCAAGGAGTTCGGCGGCAACGTCTCCAAACTGGCCGAGGCCGTAGGCCTGGACCGCAGCTCCCTGTACCGGAAATTGAAGGGCTACGGGATAATGGCGGACTAAAACACAGGCACAGGTCGGGGCCAACGCCACAGCAACACCTGCAATACGGGAAGGAACACGCATGTCGTCAACGGTCAAAATCGGAATCGTCATCTGCGACCGCTACAAGAGTTGTGCGGGAGGCAAATGCCTCAGGGCGCTGAAAAACCGGCAGGGCGCCTTTGACGTTTATGCCCGGCAGGAGGTCGAACTCGTGGGCTACACCTCTTGCGGCGGCTGTCCAGGGGGAAACGTCGAATACCTGGGCGAGGAAATGCTCAAAAACGGCGTCGAGGTGATCCACCTGGCCACGGGGCTCGTGGTGGGCTACCCTCCTTGCCCGCACATCGCAGCCTTCACGAGCTTTCTCGCGGAGCGCTTCGGCGTCAAGGTCGTTGTCGGCACACATCCGATTCCGGAAAAATATCTGGACATGCACACGCGCCTGAAGACCTGGGACGACCCCGCGTGGGCTCCGCTGGTTGCGCCCACCATGAGCGACGCGACGACCCGCCTGAGCTACGACTGACCGGCCGCCTTTGGCCGCGCCCCTCCCCCAAACAAAAAGGCCGGAGGCTGCAACCCTCCGGCCCCTGGGGTAAGACCCCCTGTCCCGAAAAACGCCGGGCCTAGACCCAGTAGATGATGTCGAACTGCTTGTGCATCTCGTCCTTGAGCGCGTTCAGGGCCGTCTTGTCCATGTCGCGGATGCGCAGATACACGTCGCGCGAACCGACCTCGGCGGGCTCGCAGGAGGTGAGCAGGCTCATGAGCCGCGCGCCGTGGTCCTTCAGATAGTCCAGCACGGGAACCAGGCCGCCGGGCTGGTTGGGCAGCCGCACGCCGATCTGCACCCCGCCCTCCATGACGCCGGTGATGCGCACCAGCACCTTGAAGACATCGGAATCGGTGACCATGCCCACGACCTTGTTGTCCTCGTCCACCACGGGCAAGCCGCCGAAATTGTGCTCCAGCATCAGCTGCGCGGCCCGCTCCACGGTCTCGCCCTTCTTGATGGTCACGACCTTCTTGGTCATGATGTCCTTGAGCTTGATCTCCGAGAGCAGGTAGTACAGCTCGTGCATGTCCAGGGTGGTGGCCTTGGAGGGGGAGGCCTCCTTGATGTCCCTGTCGGAAACGAGCCCCAGGAGCACCCCGACCTCGTTCACCACGGGCAGGCGGCCCACGCCCCGCTCCTTCATGATCTTGGACGCCTTCATCATGGACATCTCGGGGGTGCCGCAGACGATGTCCTTCGTCATCCAGTTCTCGATGAGCATTGAGATTCCTCCTGTTGCGCCCCGGCGGGAAGGGTGTTCCGGCGGCGTGAACTCCATTTGTGGAGCTTTTATACCAGTACACAAAAGTTTTCCAGCGGAAAAACAGCCGCAACCCCCTGTCCGCCTTGCTCCGAAGGATATTCTGGCCCCGGGTGGGAGCGGGGCTTTGACCTTCCGTCCGGCTGGGCGTAACGTGGCGGGTATGCATGTCGTCGTAAACGTGGATGACCTGGGCCTGCACCCCGCCGTGCGCCGCGCCGTGGAAGACCTGGCAGGGCTGTCCCGCGTCAGCTCGGCCACGCTGCTGGTGAACGGCCCGGACGCGCCCGCCGCCGCCTCCCTGTCCTCCACCAGCCGGGGCTCGCTCGGCGTGGGCGTGCACCTGAACATCCTGCGCGGCAGGCCAGAAAGCCCGGCCGCCGAGATTCCCGGCTTGCTGCGCGCCGACGGCCTGTTCCTGGGCGACTACGTGGCGCTGTTCAAGCGCTATCTGGCCCGCGCCTTCACCCCCACCGACGCCGAACGCGAATGGACGCGCCAGGTGGAGCGCGCCCTGGAGCTGGGCGTCACGCCCACGCATCTGGACTCGGAAAAGCACATCCACGTCTGGCCTGGTCTTTTCGAAGCGGCCTGCAGGGTCGCCGCGCGCTTCCACATCGGCTGGGTGCGCAGGCCCGTGGAGCACGTGCCCCTTTCGCGCTGGGACAAGGGGGGCGTGCGCGCCCGCATCCTGAACACCTTCGCCCTGGCGCACCACCGGGTCGGAGCGCCAGGCGTGGCGCACCCGTCCTGCGTGTTCGGCATCGCCGACCAGGGCCCGGAGCTGTTGCCTGCGCGCCTTGCCGCGTATATGAAGCGGGTGCGGCCGGACGTGCTGGAGCTGGTGTGCCATCCCGGCGCGCCGCTTCCCGGCGATCCGCCCCTGCCCGCGGAGTACGGCCCCATGCGCATAGCCGGGCAGTGGACGCCGGAGCGCGACGCCCTGGCCGCGCCGGGCTGGGGCCGGGCGCTCAGGGAATGCGGCGCGACGCTTGTGCACTACGGCCAGTTGGACCCGGCCACGCGCGCGCCTTTCGCGTCCTAGAACGCGGCTTAATTTCGACGAACCAAGGGAGTTCCATGCACCCCACCCAAGCAAGCAGCGCCCAGGGCGACTTCCCCGTGGAGGTCTCCATCGTCACCCCCATGCACAACGAGGAACTCTGCGTGCGCGAGTTCCACCGCCGCATGAGCGCGGTGCTGCGCGGCATGGGCGTCAGCCACGAGATCATCCTGGTGAACGACGGCAGCACGGACAAGACCCCGGAGATCATCCGCGAGCTTTCCGCCGCCGACCCCAACCTCGTGGGCGTATTCCTGGCGCGCAACCGGGGCCAGTGCACGGCCATCTACGCGGGCATCCAGCACTCCTGCGGCCGCTACGTGGTCATCATGGACGGCGACCTGCAGCACCCGCCCGAGGAAGTGCCCAAACTCATCGAGACCATCCGCCAGGGCTTTGACCTGGTGAAGGGAATGCGCCAGCGGCGGCAGGAATCGCTGCTTTTGCGCCGCATCCCCAGCCGGGTGGCCAACTACCTCATGCGCGCCACCAGCAAGTGCGACATCCACGACATGGGCGGGCTTTCCGTCATCAAGGGCGAGGTGGCGCGCGGGCTCAAGCTGCGCGAGGGCCAGCACCGGCTCATTCCGGCCCTGGTGTACGGCCAGGGCGGCGCGGTGTGCGAGGTGCCCACCAGCGCCCCGCCCCGGTTCGCGGGCAAAAGCCACTACGGCATCGGCCGCAGCGTGGACGTGCTCTTCGACATCGTGCTGTTGTGGTTCCAGAACTCCTACAAGCAGCGCCCGGTGTACCTGTTCGGCCGCATCAGCCTGTGGCTTTTCCTCGTGGCCAGCCTCATCATGTGCTGGCTCTTGTACGGCAAGCTCTTTCTGGGCGAGCACATGGGCACCCGGCCGCCGTTCCTGGGCGCGGTGCTCTTGTATCTCTCCTCCCTGGGCTTCATGAGCACCGGGCTGATTCTCGAACTGCTGGTGAACACACACGATGCCGTCAGCAGGGCCACGCCCTACAAGGTGCGCGAAATCGTCACCAGCCGGGGCCGGACCGCCTGCCCCGCGGCCGATGAGGCCGACGCGGGCGACGGGGCCGAAGGCGGCGGCCAGCCGCCCCGGCAATAGCGGAGACGCTGGGGAGACCGTCATGCGCGTGGGTCTGCTTCAGTTGAACCCCAAGGTCGGCGACCTCGCGGGCAACGCCGCCCGCGTGGAGGCGGCCTACGCGCGCGCCGCCGCGCAGGGCGCGGAGCTATGCCTGACGCCGGAGCTGGCCATGACCGGCTACCCCCCGCGCGACATGCTGCTTTACGCAGGCTTCGCCAGGGCCGCCTTCGCCGAAGCGGAGCAGCTGGCCGCTCGCCTGGGCCAACGCTTCCCCGGCGGCCCGGCCCTGCTGCTGGGCTGCCCGGAGCCCAACGCGTCCGGACGGGGCAAGGCGCTCTACAACGCCGCGCTCCTCTGCGAGGGCGGAAGCATCCGGGCGCGCTTCCGCAAGGCGCTCCTGCCCACCTACGACGTATTCGACGAGGCGCGCTACTTCGAGCCGGGCGACGCCTCCGGCGCGGCACGGATCATGACGCACCGAGGTGTGAGGCTCTGCGTCACCATTTGCGAGGACCTCTGGAACGACAAGGACTACTGGCCCCACCGCCTGTATCCCGTCGACCCCGTCGAGGCCGCCATGGCCGCCGGGGCGCAGGCCATCGTGAACCTCTCGGCCTCGCCCTTCAGCCTGCGCAAACAGGCCCTGCGGCGCGACATGCTCTCGTCCATCGCCACGAAGCGCGGCCTGCCGCTGGCCTACTGCAACCAGGTGGGCGGCAACGACGAACTGGTGTTCGACGGCCGCAGCGCCCTATACGCCGCTTGCGGCGCGCTGGCGGCCCGCGCCGCAAGCTTCTCCGAAGACGTGCTGGTGGCGGAGCTCTTCGCACCGGCAGCTGCCGAGCTTCCCGAGGAAGACCTCTCGGCCCCGGCCGAGACCTGGCGCGCCCTGGTGCTGGGCACCCGCGACTATTTCGCCAAGTGCGGCTTCCAGAAGGCCCTGCTCGGCCTGTCCGGCGGCATCGACTCCGCCGTGGTGGCCGCCGTGGCCGCGGAAGCCGTGGGGCCGGAAAACGTCACCGGCGTGCTCATGCCCTCGCCCTGGTCCAGCCAGGGCAGCGTGGACGATTCCCTTGAGCTGGCCCGCACCCTGGGCATCCACACGCGCACCATTCCCATCGCGCCGCTCATGCGCGCCTTCGACGAGTCTTTGGCCGAGAGCTTTGGCGCGCTGGCCCCCGGCATCGGCCCCGGCACCACCGAGGAGAACGTGCAGTCGCGCATCCGGGGCAACCTGCTCATGGCGCTTTCCAACAAGACCGGCGCGCTGCTTTTGACCACAGGCAACAAGAGCGAGCTGGCCGTTGGCTACTGCACCATCTACGGCGACATGAGCGGCGGCTTCGCCGTCATCAGCGACCTGCCCAAGACCCAGGTCTACGCCCTGGCCCGGTACGTCAACGCCATCAAGGGCCGGGCCGTCCCCCAGGCCATCATCGACAAGGCCCCCTCGGCGGAGCTCAAGCCCGACCAGACCGACCAGGACACCCTGCCGCCCTACGAGGTTCTGGACGCCATCCTGGCCCTGCACATCGAAAAGGAACACACCGCGGCAGAGATCGTGGCCGCGGGCTTCGAGCCCGAAACCGTGGCCCGGGTGTGCGCGCTGGTCAAGGGCGCGGAGTTCAAGCGCAGGCAGGCCGCGCCCGGCGTCAAGGTGGCCTGGCGCAGCTTCGGCTCCGGCTGGCGGATGCCCCTGGCCGCGGCGCCGCTGCCATAGGCCGGACCTTCCGGCCGGAAAGGCCCGCGCCCCACGGCGGCGCCAAGGGGGCGCCCAGGGGGCGCAAGCCCTTCCCCCATTAGACAGGCGCGCGCAAATGCCGTACAAGGTCTGTCGCCCGCCAGGACTTCAGCGCCTTGCCGGGGCGAAAGAACGCCACCCCGACACGCGGACGAGGACCATGACAGACACAAAGAACATCCGAAATTTCAGCATCATCGCCCACATCGACCACGGCAAGTCCACCCTGGCCGACCGCATCCTGGAGCTTACCGGGGTGGTCTCCGCGCGTGAGCAGAAGGCCCAGTACCTGGACAAGATGGACCTGGAGCGCGAACGCGGCATCACCATCAAGGCCCAGACCGTGCGCATCCCCTACACGGCCAAGGACGGCGGGCAGTACGTCCTGAACCTCATCGACACGCCCGGCCACGTGGACTTCTCCTACGAGGTCTCGCGCAGCCTGGCCGCCTGCGAGGGCGCGCTCTTGGTGGTGGACGCCTCGCAGGGCGTGGAGGCCCAGACCCTGGCCAACGTGTACCTTGCCCTGGACAACGACCTTGAGGTGCTGCCGGTCCTGAACAAGATCGACCTGCCCAGCGCCGAGCCCGAGCGCGTGTCCAAGGAGATCGAGGAAGTCATCGGCCTGGACTGCACGGACCCGGCGCTTGTGAGCGCCAAAAGCGGCCTGGGCGTGGCCGACCTGATCGAGCGCATCGTGACCATGCTGCCGCCGCCCAAGGGCGACGCCGCAGCGCCCCTGCGCGCGCTGATCTTCGACTCCTGGTACGACACCTACCTGGGCGTGGTGGTGCTCTTCCGCGTGCTGGACGGCAGCCTCAAAAAAGGCGACCGCATCCGCATCTACTCCTCGGGCCGCGAATTCGAAGTCATGAAGCTCGGCGTGTTCAGCCCGGAGAGCGTGGAGGTCGCCCAGTTCGGCCCCGGCGAGGTGGGCTTCTTGTGCGCCAACATGAAGGAGCTCTCCGACGCGCCCGTGGGCGACACCGTCACCAAGGCCGATCGCCCGACCGACACGCCCTTCCCCGGCTTCAAGAAGGTCAAGCCCATGGTCTTCTCCGGCCTGTACCCGGTGGAGCCCAACGAATACGAGATGCTGAAGGTGGCGCTGGAGAAGCTGCAGTTGAACGACGCCGCCTTCACCTTCGAGCCCGAGACCTCCAAGGCCCTTGGCTTCGGCTTCCGCTGCGGATTTTTGGGGCTCTTGCACATCGAGATTATCCAGGAGCGGCTGGAGCGCGAGTTCCAGGCCCGGCTCATCACCACCGCGCCCTCGGTCATCTACAAGGTGGACACCACCGACGGTCGGCATTTGCAGATAGACAACCCGAGCCTGCTGCCCGACCCCAGCACCATCGCGGCCCTGTACGAGCCCTACGCGCGGGTGGAAATCCATGTGCCGAACGACTTCGTGGGCAACGTGCTGGGCCTGTGCGAGGAAAAGCGCGGCATCCAGAAGGACATGAAGTACCTGACCGCCAGCCGCGTGGTCATCACCTACGAAATGCCCTTCGCCGAGATCATGTACGACTTCTTCGACAAGCTCAAATCCTCCACCAAGGGCTACGCCAGCCTGGACTACGAGATCATCGACTACCGGCAGAGCGACCTGGTGCGCCTGGACATCCTCATCAATACCGAGGCGGTGGACGCCTTCTCGGTCATCGTGCACCGGCAGAGCGCCTACCCCTTCGGCCGCAGCCTGGCGGAAAAGCTCAAGAAGAGCATTCCCCGGCAGATGTTCGAGGTCATCATCCAGGCCGCCATCGGCAACAAGATCATCGCCAAGGAGCGCGTGGCCCCCTTCCGCAAGGACGTCATCGCCAAATGCTACGGCGGCGACATCACCCGCAAGCGCAAGCTTTTGGAAAAGCAGAAGGAAGGCAAGCGCAGGATGCGCCGCATGGGCAATGTGGAAATTCCCCAGGAGGCCTTCCTGGCCGTGCTCAAGGCCGGCGGCGACGACTAGGCCGCCTTCGGCCGCAGACAACGCGCGCGGCGTCCCCTGCCGCGCAAAGGAACACGCATGAATCCCAGATGGCTCAAAACGCTCAAGGAATACATCGAGGCGCTGCTCGTCGCGGTGGTCCTGGCCCTCATCATCCGGGCCTTCATCGTCCAGGCCTTCAAGATCCCCACCGGCTCCATGCTTGAGACGCTCCAGATCGGCGACCAGCTGCTGGTGAGCAAATTCCACTACGGGGTCAGGCTTCCCTTCACCGACCGCGTGCTGATTCCGGTGTACGAGCCCGCCCGCGGCGACGTCATCGTCTTCGAATACCCGTACGACGCCAAACTCGACGCCAACCGCCCGCAGTTGGACGGTGTGGATTTCGTCAAGCGCATCGTGGGCCTGCCCGGCGACGTGGTGGAGATCCGCGCCAAGGAGGTCTACGTCAATGGCGAGCATGTCACCGGAGAATACATCCAGCACGTGCGCGAGGACGTGGAGGAAAATCCGCTGCCTGAGGGGCATCCCGCCGTCACCGTGGACCCGGCGGCCTATTTCGACCACTGCGAGGACACCACCAGCGTGTGCCGCGCCAAGCGCGACTGGATGCCTCCCATGACTGTGCCCCAAGGCCAGTTCTTCGTCATGGGCGACAACCGCGACGAGTCCTTTGACTCGCGTTTCTGGGGGTTTGTGAAGCGCGAGGCCATTCGCGGCAAGGCCATGATCATCTACTGGTCCTGGACCGGACCCACGGAGATCCGCTGGGAGCGGCTAGGCCGCTTGATTCATTAGGCCAGGGCCGCGCCCGCGCGCGGTGGGGAGGTGAGCATGGAGCAGCTGTTGCAGGTGGACATCCGCACCGTGCTGCTGCTCATGTCCCTTGGCAACATGGCCGCGGCCGGGCTGCTGGTGTTCTACGGAGCCCTGCGGCGCAACACCCCGGAAGGCGTCTTCACCCTGGCCAAGCTGGTGCTGGGGCCGGGCTGGCTGCTGCTGCTGCTGCGCGGGTATGTGCCCGACGCGTGCTCCTTCGGCCTGGGCAACGGCCTGCTCATGGCCGGCTTCTGGCTCGAGGCCGCCAGCATCAAGGTGCTGGACGCCCAGCAGGCCATTCCGCCCGGTCCTGCGCCGCGCGTGTTCCCCCTGGGCGTTGTGGCCGCAGCCATGCTGCTGGGATTCCTGTCCACCTGGCTGCTGTCGCATCCCGGTCTACGCATCGCCGCCACCTCCACCGTCGCCTCCGGCTGTTTCGCCCTCTCGGCCTCCCGTCTGTTTTTCGGCGCTTCCCGGCCCTCGCCCCTGCGCCTTTCCCTGGGCGCGGGCTTCGTGGCCCTCACCCTGGCCACGCTCGGGCGCACGGTCGTGGCCCTCACCAGCGAGGGCTTCACCATCTTCAGCACCTCGCCGCTGCACGGAGCGCTGTTCGCCCTGCTCTACACCCTCATGTTCGCCGGAACCTTCGGCCTGGTGCTGGTGCTCAAGGAAAACACCGACCGCACCCTGGTGCGCATCGCCACCCAGGACGAGCTTACCGGTGCGCCCAACCGCAGGGCGCTCTTGGCCAACGCCCGCGCCCTGACGGCCATGGCCCGGCGCGAGGGCCAGCCGTTGGCCGCCTTCATGCTGGACATCGACCGCTTCAAGCAGGTGAACGACACCTTTGGCCACGCCACCGGCGACGAGGTGCTGCGCGACCTGGCGCGGGTCATCCGCAACGGCCTGCGCACCTACGACGCCTATGGCCGCTATGGCGGCGAGGAATTCGTGGCCGTGCTGCCCGGACTCGACAGACAGGCCGCCCTGCGCGTGGCCGAGCGCATCCGCGCCTCTGCCGAGGCCAGCCAGCCCACGGAAAACCCCCACGTGCGCTACACCGTGAGCATCGGCGTTGCCCTGTGCGCGGCCGAAGACGACTGCACCGACGAAAACGAGCGCCTGCTTGAACTGCTGGACCGCGCGGACCAGGCCATGTACGAGGCCAAGCGCCTGGGCAGAAACCGCGTGCAGCTCGAAGCCGCCGAGGAAGACGCAGCCCTCGGCGCCACGCGCGGCACGGACGCCCCCGCGTGAACGGGCTTGCCTCCGGCGAACGCACCCGAGCCATGTTCCTGCTGGGGGCCACCGCCCTCATCTGGAGTTCCGGCGGCCTGGCCATCAAGGCCGTGGACCTGCCGCCCATGGCCATGACCGGCGTGCGCAGCGCCCTGTCCGCCCTCACCCTGGCCGCGCTCTTCCGGGGGCGGCTCGACCTGTCTTTTACGCCCGCGCGCATATGCGCCGCGTTCAGCTATGCGGCCATGCTCATCACCAACGTTGCCGCCACAAAAATGACCACCGCGGCCAACGCCATCCTGCTGGCCTATACCGCGCCGGTCTATGTGGCGCTTCTGGCCCCGCGCCTGCTGGGCGAGAAGACCCGCCTGGCGGACTGGCTCTTTGTTGGCGTCACCTTGACGGGCATGGCGCTGTTCTTTCTGGACAAGATGTCCGCGCAGGGGCTGTGGGGCAACCTTGTGGCCGTGGGCACGGGCGTCAGCTACGCGGCCTTCACCCTGTCCATGCGCGCCCAGGCCCTGCAAAACAAGGCGAACGCCTCGCCCGTGGAGGGCGTGCTCTGGGGCCATGCGCTCACGGCGCTCATCGGCCTGCCCTTCCTGCTGCCGGAGCTTTCCCAGGGACGGCCGGACCTGGCCGGATGGGCCGGGCTCGCCTACCTGGGCGTAATCCAGCAAGGGCTGTCCCTGGCGCTCTACGTGTGGTGCATCGCGCGGCTGGGCGCGCTGGAAGCCATCCTCATCATGACCCTGGAGCCCATTCTGAACCCGGTGTGGGTGGCCTTCGGCCTGGGCGAGCTGCCCGGCCTGTGGGCCTGCGTGGGCGGCGGGGTGGTGCTGGCGGCCGTCACCCTGCGCGGCGTGGCGCAAGTCAGACCGCAAGCAACCAAAAGCCCTGGCAAAACGGGCTGAAATCGACTACGCTCTACGCACTGCCGCGCCCAAAGGAGCCCCCCGTGATCGCCATCGCCCGCACCGCAGCCCTGCTGGGCATAGAGGCCGTGCCCGTGTCCCTGGAAGTGGACCTGGCCCGGTCCGGAATGCCCGCCTTCACCCTGGTTGGCCTGGCCGAAGGGGCCGTGCGCGAGGCCAAGGAGCGCGTGCTCTCGGCCCTCAAAAATGCCGGGCACCGGCTGCCGCCCGCGCGCATCACCGTGAATTTGGCCCCTGCGGACCTGCGCAAGGAGGGCAGCGCCTACGATCTGCCCCTGGCTTTGGGCCTGCTGGCCGCTGCCGAGGAACTGGACGCCGAGCGCCTGGAGGGCTGGATGCTGGCGGGCGAGCTGTCCCTGGACGGGCGCATCGGCCCGGTGCCGGGGGTGCTGCCCCTGGCCATGGCCGCACGCGAGCAGGGCTGCAAGGGAGTCATCGTGCCTGCGGAGAACGCGGCCGAGGCCGCCGTGGCGCAGGGCGTGGACGTGTTCGGCGCGGCCACCCTGGCCGAGGCCGTGGGCATCGTTTCGGGCGCGCTGTCGCCCCGGGCCGTACAGGTGGACGTGGAGGCCCTGTGGGCCGAGCAGGAGGCCGCCGCGGGCGACTATTCCGAGGTCAAGGGCCAGGACCACGCCAAGCGCGCCATAGAGATCGCCGCCGCAGGCGGGCACAACCTGCTCTTCGTGGGCCCGCCGGGCAGCGGCAAGACCATGCTGGCCCAGCGCATCCCCACCGTGCTACCGCCCTTGTCCTTCGACGAGGCCCTGGAGGTGACCAAGATCTACTCCGTGGCCGGGATGCTCCCGCGCGAGACCGCGCTCATCGTGCGCCGCCCCTTCCGTCCGCCGCACCACACCATCTCGGACGCCGGGCTCATCGGCGGCGGGGCCAACCCCAGGCCCGGCGAGGTGTCGCTGGCGCACCGGGGCGTGCTCTTCCTGGACGAACTGCCGGAGTTCAAGAAGCACGTGCTGGAGGTGCTGCGCCAGCCCCTGGAGGACGGCCGGGTTACCATCAGCCGCGCCGCGCTGTCCCTCACCTACCCGTCGGACTTCATGCTCGTGGCGGCCATGAACCCCTGCCCCTGCGGCTACCTGACGGACGACCGGCACGAATGCACCTGCCAGCCGCTGGCCATCGCCCGCTACCGTTCGCGCATCTCCGGCCCGCTCATGGACCGCATCGATCTACAGGTGGAAGTGCCCGCCGTGCCGTATGACGACCTGAAAGCCCCGCGCGGCAGCCGCGACTCCGCGGCCATGCGCCAGGGCATCCTCAAGGTGCGCGCCATCCAGGCCGAACGGTACAAGGGCCTGCGCATCCGCCTGAACAGCGAGTTGACAGGCGCGGCTTTGGAGTGCTGGTGCCAAGTGGGCGAGGCGGAGCAGCGCTTCCTCGGCCAGGCCGTGCACCGCCTGGGCCTCTCGGCCCGGGCCTATACGCGCGTCTTGCGCATCGCCCGCACCATAGCCGACCTGGAAGACGCGGAGGCCATCGGCATCGGGCACCTGGCCGAGGCCATCAACTTCCGCACCATGGACCGCGTGAACCCGCCGGGGGCGTGACGCCATAGGCAGCCCAAACAAAAACGCCGGGCGCCCGCGTACAGGCATCCGGCGCATGTCGGACCGGGAAACGCTAGAATGAGTATCTGAGCCGCAGAGCCGCGCCCAGTTCGCTGGCGCTGTCCTGACCTATGCGCACACCCTCGTTGGTGGCTGTGAGGATATTATTGGTGCCGTAAAGGGATGTGGGGTTCTCGATGGTGGGCCGAGCGGTCCACAGCCGCCCGCTGGCCTCCAGGCCCAGGCTCAGCTTCTCAGCCACAGGCACATCCCCGCGCAGGGTGAGGCCGAACAGTCCGGACACGAGGGTCTCGTTCACCGAGCGCTTGGCCGACCAGGTCGGGCTGCGCTTGATTGCGATCAATGGTATTGTGGTGTCAAGCCCCTGGCTAGCCTCCAGGTCGGCCCAGCCCACAAGCAGCGCCGCGCTGGCCAGGGCTTCTACCCGCGCGCCGCCGGGCAGCGCGAAGCTCATGCCCGCGCGCACTTCCGGCCCGATATCGGTGGTGCGGATGGTCTCAACCATGCTGGCGCTGTGGCTGGCGGTAATCGCCGCATAACGGGTGGAGACCTTGTAGCGCTGCGTGCTGGCATACAGGCCCGCGCCGAACACAGGGGTTGCGGTCACGGCCCCGCTGCCCGGCCGCCAGTCGTCGCCCTTGCCCTCCAGTCCGAAACGAAGCTCGAAGGCGTCCTGCGAGATGGAGACACGGCTCGTGGCGCCGCCATCGATAGTCTTATCGATACCGCCAATCCAGTTGTAAGAGGGGTCGACGCTCAGGAGTATGAGAAAATTGCCCGCCCCGGGATCCACCACCCCGCTCCTTCTGGCGGAGCCTCCGGAATAGCTGAATTCGCCCACCAGACGGAGCTGGCGCAGGCCCGGCACTTCCAGACCTATCTCGCTCTCCGCGGCGATGGAGACGGACGGCCCGAAGACGGCGTCCGGCCTGGAAATGTCCGCGACGGCCAGCTTGGTCCCTGCGGCGTTAGTGATGATGTCCGAGCCCTTGTACCGCTGGGGCGCCAGGTACTTGGCCCCGGCGCTCACGGTGATGGAAGTGGCGCCGTCCCTGACCGTGGCGGACTCGCCCGGCAAAGGGTCTGCGGCCAGGCAGTGGCCGGAGAAGACGAAAAGGATCAACAAGGCGAGACACACGCTGGCGCTAAGGGTGCGGGCGCGGAGGAGGGACAGGGGGGGCATGGCCACCTCTTCTTTTCAAGCACAGTGCCAAAACGCCACAGTACATGTCAACCCATTCCATGTCGATCATTATCCTCACGCCGTGCGCCTGGCCAATCGCGCGGGGCCGGGGGCGTGACGCCGCCCCGAACAGCCCCCAAGCCTAGAAGGTATAATTCAGCCGCAAGGCCGCGCCCAGTTCGCTGGCGCTGTCGTGGCCGATGCGCACGCCTTCGTTGGTGCCCGTGGCCACCACTCCGGTGCCGCCGAGGGACGTGGGGTTGTCGATGGTGGGCCTGCTGGTCCAGATGCGGCCGCTGGCCTCCAGGCCCAGGGTGCATTTCTCCGCCACGGGCATATCCCCGCGCAGGGTAAGGCCGAACAGGCCGGAGACCAGCACCTCGTTCTCGGACTGCTCGGCCGAATAGGTCGGGCTGCGCTTGCGCGGATCCCAGTTCGGCGCGACGGCGTTCAACACCTGGCTGGCGCCAAGGTCCGCCCACCCCACAAGAAGCGCCGCGCTGGCCATGGCCGAGAGCGTGGCCCCGCCGGGCAGCTCCGCCTTGATCCCTGCCCGCAGCTCCGGCCCGATGTCGGTGGTGCGCATGGTTTCCGACATATTGTAGGTGTCGGAGTTCGAGACCGCTTCAAGCCGCGTGGAAACCTTGTAGCGCTGCGTGGCCGCGTAGAGGCCCACGCCGAACACGGGCGTGGCGGTCAGCAGTCCTTCCCCGGACTGCCAGCGCGAACCGTCGCCCTCCAGTCCGAGGCGCAGGTCGAAGTTGTCCAGGGCTATGGAAACCCGGGTCGTGGCGCTTCCGCCAGCTATGGGGGCGATGCCGCCGATCCAGTTGTAGGCGGGATCGACGCTGATAAAAATGATGGTGTTCACGGCACCAGGCGACACCAGCCCGGAACTGCGGGCGGAGCCGCCGACGTAGCTAAACTCTCCCACCAAGCGGATTGTGCTCAGTCCCGCCAACTCCAGGGATGTCTTGCGCTCCGCAGCCAGACTGACGGACGGCGCGAACATTGCGTCCGGCCTGGAAATGTTCGTGTCGGCTATCTTGACCCCGACACCCCAGTAGATCATGTCCGAGCCCTTGTACTGCTGAGGCATCAGGTACTTGGCCCCGGCGCTTACGGTGATGGAGCCGGTGTCGTCGGACACGGTGCCGGAGGCGTCGGGCATGGGGCTGGCGGCCAGGCCGTGGCCGGAGAAGACGAAAAGGCTCAGCAGCCCAGCACATAAGGCTATGCCAAGCGGGCGGACCAGGGGGGGCATGGTCACCTCTTCTTTTTCAAACACGGTGCCAAAACGCAACGACATCCGTCAACCATTATTTATATCGATATTTTTCACACAGCGCTGGCTGGCCTGCCGCCAGGCCGCCACGGCGTACGCTGCCCCGAACAGGCCGGCCGCAAGGCCGCGCCCAGTTCGGCTGCGCCGCAAACTCAAAAGCAAAACAGCCAACTGCAGAAACGCTTCGCCTGCTTTACTCGCCTCCTGTAAAAGAATACGTGGGCACAACGCACAACGGACAACTCAAGTTTTCTTCCAGAGAGTCCGATGAAGACGCAATGCAACACATGCAAGTGAGACCAGGAGGCGACATGTCACGCATCAAGAGCCTTGGAACCGTCCTCATCCTCTCCGTGGTCCTCGTCATCGCCGCGGCCGTGGCGGGAATCGTCCTGTATGTATCAAAAAGTTCATACAACATCAGCCTGCATCTTGAACAACAGGCCATGGAGCAGATTTCCTCGGCAACGCAGATGTCCCTTGACCGGTACATAGAAGGCACGAAGACCATTGTGGATTCGCTGGCGGCGCAAAAAGCCCTTACGGAGGCGTTTGAAGGCGACCCCAAGCGCGCCAAGGACCGGTTGCGCGAATATATCAAGATCCACAAGGAATACTGGGCCCTGTTCATCTTCGACGCCAACGGCGTCATCCTGGCCGGGTACAACGCCAAGGGCGACGACCTCACCGGGCAAAGCCGCGCCGACCGCGACTACGTGAAGGCCGTGCTCGGCGGCCAAGACCTCTTCCTCGCCAAGGAGGTCATCAAGGCCAAAAGCGGCGATGGCGACCTGCTCATCTTCTCCGTCGCGCGGGCCGTCAAGGACGCCAACGGAAAGGTGCTCGGCGGCGTGGGGGCCTTCCCCAAGTGGGAAACGTTCACCCAGGCCTTCATCGATCCGCCCCGCTTCGGCGAGCGCGGCTACGGATTCATGCTCGACGCCAAAGGCCGGATCATCGCCCACGCGCTGGACAAGAGCCTGATGCTCAAGGACATCTCCGACCTGGACTTCGTGCGCAAGAGCCTGGAACTGAAGAACGGCACGCTCTTTTATGACTGGAAGGGCGAAGAGAAGTTCATGACCGTAAGCACCGATCCGGACACGGGCTGGGTGGTCTGCATGAGCGCCTACGTGGACGAGATGACCGCCCAGGCGCGCACCCAGCGCAACGTGCTCATCGGCATCGGCCTCGCGGCCCTGCTGGCCCTTGTCGGCGGCATCACCCTCCTGGTTCGCCGACAGGTGGCGTCCCCCATCAACGAAATCAAGAACTTCACCAAGGCCATCGCCGAGGGCGACCTCAAGGCCGAACTGGGCGCGACCTTCCACTACGAACTGGCCGACCTGGCCCAGAACATCCGCGCCATGGTGGCGGAACTCAAGGTCAAACTCGGCTTCGCCCAGGGCGTGCTTTCGGGCATCGTCCTGCCGGCTGCAGCCGTGGACAAGGACAACCGCGTCACCTTCGTCAACCCCGAAATGCTCGAAACGTTGGAACTTACCGGAACACCCTCCACCTACCTGGGGCAGACCTCCGGCACGATGATCTACAACGACGAGAAGCGCGACACCCTGTCCCTGAAGGCCCTGCGCGAAAACAAGAAGCTGCAGGCCGAGGTGGGCTACGACACGCGCTCCGGCACACACAAGGTATTCGATGTCACCAGCACGCCCATCCACGACCTGGACGGCAACCTGCTGGGCACGCTGGCCCTGTGGTTCGAGCTCACCGACATCCGCGAGCAGCAGAAGAAGATCGAGGAGCAGAACCAGCGCATCGCCCGGGCCGCCGCCGCGGCCAACACCGTCAGCGACCAGGTGGCCAGCGCCTCCGAGGAGCTGGCCGCGCAGATCGAACAGTCGAGCCGCGGTTCGGACGAGCAGCGCGAACGCACGGCCGAAGCCGCCACCGCCATGGAGGAGATGAACTCCACCGTCATGGAGGTGGCCAGAAGCGCGGGCACTGCTTCCGACCTCGCCGACCAGGCCAAGCAGAAGGCCCAGCAGGGTGCCGACCTGGTGAACCAGGTCGTCGAGACCATCAGCGGCGTGGAACGCCAGTCCATGGCCCTCAAGACCGACATGACCGAGTTGGGCAAGCAGGCCGAGGGCATCGGCCAGATCATGAACGTCATCAGCGACATCGCCGACCAGACCAACCTGCTGGCCTTGAACGCCGCCATCGAGGCCGCCCGCGCGGGCGACGCCGGGCGCGGCTTCGCCGTGGTGGCCGACGAGGTGCGCAAGCTGGCCGAGAAGACCATGCACGCCACCAACGAGGTGGGCGACTACATCCGCGCCGTGCAGGAAAGCGCGCGCAAGAACATCCAGAACACCGAGACCGCCACCCAGGCCGTGCAGACCAGCACGCAACTGGCGCACAGGTCCGGCGAGGCCCTGCGCGAAATCGTCGGCATGGTGGATTCCACGGCCGACCAGGTGCGCGGCATCGCTACGGCCAGCGAGGAACAATCCGCCGCAAGCGAGGAAATCAGCCGCTCCACCGAGCAGATCAACCGCATCGCCGCGGAGACCGCCGAGGCCATGCGGCAGTCCGGGCAGGCCGTCAGCGACCTCGCCCGGCTGGCCTCGGACCTGAAGGGCATCATCAGCGACATGAACAAGAGCTAAGCATGGGAACCAGGGGGCGCCGCCCCCTGGACCCCCGCCAAAGGGCCGCGGGCCCTTTGGAATCCCTTTGCCGAGCATGATGGCCCGGACGGCGCGTGCGCCGTCCGGGCCATCATGCTCGGCAAAGGGTTCTGGCGAAAGAGGATACGGTCTAGGGAGCGGCGGCGGCTCCAGATGCTGTACCTAAAACGCTCCCGTTTCTGGGGGCCATGCTCACGG
>NZ_FZOC01000006.1:51252-213703 GCF_900188225.1 Humidesulfovibrio mexicanus
GGCGCGCAGCCCCCCGGCGGGGGAGCAGGGGCAGCGCCCCTGATTCACTCCTGAAACGCTGGCCCCCGGCTCATTTCGTCCCGAACAGACGCCCCGGAACGCAGGCTGCCACGGACTCAGGCCCGGCTTGAGCCACAGCCATGGTCCCCCGCCCTGCTGCCAGTGCACCGTTGCCGCCAGACGCAACACACAAAAGGGCCCGCGCATCGTCCCGGTAAGGAAACGCTGCGCGGGCCCGTGTGCGGGAAGGCGTAAAAGGATCTAGGCTTGGCCGTAGGCCGTGGACTGGCGCGCCTCGGCCTTGCGGGCCTTGTACATGCTGCCCAGGATGATCACCGCGCCCAAGAGCAGCGCGGCGCACATGATGAGGAAGCTGGCCTGGTCCATGAACTCCACCCGCTCCGGGGCGATTTCCATGAGGCCGAGTTGCGCAAGGTACTTGGGCACGGCCAGCGCGCGGGAAACGGCGACGATGAGCATGATGGAGCCCATGACCACCTTGATCATGGATTCGCGCACCAGGGTGGTGCCGATGGCTCCCAGTTGCACGCCCAGCAGGGAGCCGGCCAGGATGATGAGAGTGAGGCGGATGTCCACCATGCCGTGCATGGCCCAATTGATGGTGCCGCACAGGCCCATGGCGAAGGCGATGACCAATTCCGATGCAGAGGCCACCAAGCCGCCCACGCCCATGACGTAGATCATTCCCGGAACCCCGATGAAACCGCCCACGGCGATGGTGGCGGCCAACATGCCTGTGGCGAAACCCACGGGAACCGTGAACCAGAAGGAGATGCGCACGCCGGCGGTCTTGAAGGTCATCATGGGCCAGAGATTGATCTTTTGCAGCCTGAGCGCCAGCGATCCCGCCTTGTCCGCCTCGTCGCTTTTGCCGCTAGTCATGGCGTCATAAAACACGTAGCCGCCCACAATGACCAGCACGGCCACGAAGGACAGGCTCACGTACAGGTTCGAGCCCGCCTGGCCCCAGGACTCCAAAATGGCGTTCTGTACCTTGATGCCCACCTGGACGCCCACGCCCGCGCTGGCGGCCATGACAAGCCCCAGCTTCACGTCCACTTGGCCGTAGCGGAAGCGCTTGATGGCCCCGACAAGGGCTTTGGGGAACTTGTGGCACATGTTGCTGGCCACGGCCACCGTGCCGGGAACGCCCAGGCTCATCATGCCCGGGGTGAGCACAAAGGCCCCGCCGGAACCGATGAATCCGCTCACCAGGCCGCCTATGAAGCCGACGATGAACAGGAAGGCGATGGAAGACGCGGACAGGTCGATGAACTTGAGCGTATCAAGGGCGACATCCATGGTGTAACTCCTTTGGGGCGGCGCGCTAGGCGTTCAGGGTTGCGCGCGCTTCGGGGCGCTTGGTCTTCGCGGGCTGAGCGGTCTTCACGGCCTTTGCCGGGCTCTTGGCGGTAATGCCGAGCGCGCTCCACAGATTGCTGGCGAATCCGCCATGCACGTACGAAACCAGAAACACGGTGGCGATGGGCAGTGCGGCGTACATGCCCCCACGGGAAAACAACTCCGTAACGGCGTTGGCGTGCTGAAACACCGCGGCATACAGCGCCGCTGTGGCCGCGCCAAAGCCGATCATCCGCACCACGGCCTGCTTTTTGGTCACTTCCTGAGCCATGAAAACCTCCATTCCTTCATTTGTTTGGCGGCGTGCCGCCGAAATTTCCGCCCGTACCGTCTTTTTCGTGCGCCTAGCAGCGGAAGGAGAATTCGGGCACAAGAAGCGCCGCCTGCCGCCGCTCGCACTCCAGCCGGTCGGTAATGACGAACTCCACCCGCCGCAGCTCAATGCTCACGGCGTTGAGCACTTCGTCGCGTCCGCCCAGGCGGATCATGTGGGCGCAGGCCACCCCGCGCCGCGCCGCCTGCTCCATCAGCAGCTCCGCTCCGGTCCTCGCGGCGGCCTCGAAGGCGTCTTGTCCGCCGCGGCCAGGACTCCCCACGCTCAACAGCACCAAATCGAAGCCCAGGCGCTCGGCCAGGTTCACGCTGTATTCAGCCAGGGGCTGGGGCACCCCCCCGCTTTGCGCCAGCACCAGAATCTTGCGGTGCTCCGCATGAAACTCTCCCAAAATCTGGCGGGCCAAGTCCCCTTCCCCGGCCTCGGCCATGGAAAGAGCGGTTCCGTAGGCCTCGAAGGCTTCGCGCCACGCGCCGCGCTGAACCAGCGAGAAACGCGGCGGCAGGGGCGGTGTATTGGTCTGCTGACGCTTGGGCACGGTGGTCCTCGGTGCTAGGCGTTGAGGCCAGGACGGCGGCGCTGACCCTGCCCCTTGACCTTTGCCTTGGCTTCCGCGGCACGTTTGACCCCGCGTGCCACTTCCTGGGCTTCGTCGCGCAGGCCGCGCTCGCCGAAGGCGGCGGCGGCGAAGGTCGTCTCCATCATGTCGCGCAGGCTGTTCATGGCTGTCTCCATGGTTGGCGTTTGTGTTGGCCCGGTTATTTCAAGGCTCATGCCCAGAGGCTTCGTGGACACATCCAGTTGGAATTTCAGACTTTATATTGCCGCAGAAAGGCAAAATGCGGCCAAGACCACGTTGCGAAATGCAACACCATGCTCCTAAAAAGCGGAAAAAGTATGTTAAATCAGTAAAATAAAGTAATTCAACAGCAAGGGCGCAAGACGTTGCAAAGTGCAACAGACCACCGTTGCCAGAGCAAACGGAGCCAGCCGTTTTGACAACAGCGACAGGGCCAGCGTATGCGGATCACACGAAGAAAACCGGCCGCAGGCCATACACGGCGGGCACGCCGGATGCGAAGGGAGCGAACATGATCTTCTTCAAGCGAAGCGACGAGGAGAACCCGGCCCCGGCCAAACCCCAGGAGCTGGAAGAACTTCGCGGACGAGCCAAGACGCTGAGCCTGCCGGAGCACATCGCCGCCATTGTGGACAAGGAGCTGGAAAAACTCTCCCGCACCGACCCTTCCGTGGCCGAGCACGCCATTGGCCAGGGCTACGTGGACTGGCTGTGCGCCCTTCCCTGGAACGCCTCCACGGAGGACAGCCTGGATTTCGCCAGGGTGGAGCGCATCCTTTCCGGCAGCCATGCGGGCCTTTTCCACGTGAAGGAACGGCTGCTGGAGTTTTTGGCCGGGCGCACGCTGGCTGCGGGCGCGCCTCCCCACGTGCTGGTGGTGGACGACGAGGAGATCGCCCGCATGAACCTGGAGCATGTGCTGAAAAAGGAGGGCTACGCCGTACGCACGGCGGCCAACGGCCAGGAGGCGCTGGACCTGGTGCGCCAGTGGAGTTTCGACCTCATCGTCACCGACCTCAAGATGGACAAAATGGACGGCATGACGCTCTTGTCCGAGGCCGGAAAGCTCTCCCCCGCGACGCAGATCGTCATCGTCACCGGCTACGCGACGGTGCAGTCGGCCGTGCAGGCCATGCGCACCGGCGCGGCCCACTATCTCACCAAGCCCATCAGCCTGGACGAGCTGAGGCAGACCGTGCGCGAACTGCTTGGCGGCAGAAAGGCTCTGGTCCCCTCACGCGGGCCGGTGCTGTGCTTCACGGGGCCGCCGGGCACGGGCAAGACCAGCATCGGCATGGCCATTGCGGAGGCGCTGGGCCGCACATTCCACCGCATGTCCATGGCCGGCCTGCGCGACGAAGCCGAGCTCCGGGGGCACCGGCGCACCTACGTGGGCGCCATGCCGGGCAAGATCATCCAGGCCATGCGGCGGCTGGGGGTCAACAACCCCGTGCTCATGCTCGACGAGATCGACAAGGTCGGCCAAGACTTCCGGGGCGATCCCGGCGCGGCCTTCCTGGAGATTCTGGACCCGGAGCAAAACCGCCAATTCCTGGACCTCTACATCGACGCGCCCTTCGACCTCTCTCAGGTAATGTTCATCGCCACGGCCAACGACCTTTCCAAGCTCGACGCCCCGCTGCGCGACAGGCTGGAGATCGTCAACTTCCCCGGCTACACCGAGGCCGAAAAACTGGCCATCGCCACACGACATCTCATTCCCCGCCAGTGCGCCGAGCATGGCCTGGTCCACCCGCTGCCGGAATTCGCGCCAGAGGCCGTGCGCGGCATCATCCGCGACTACACCAACGAGGCCGGAGTGCGCGGACTGGATCGGGAGATCGGCGCGGTGTGCCGCAAGCTCGCGCGCATAGCCCTGGCCGATGGCGGCGCCCGGTACCCGTCACGGGTGGACACGGCCCTGGCCACAAGCCTGCTGGGGCCGCGGCGTTTCACCCACTCGGCCGCGCAGGAGCATGTACGCCCCGGCGTGGTCCACGGTTTGGTTTGGAGCGATGCGGGCGGCGAAATCGTGCTGGTGGAGGCCGCGAGCATGAAAGGCGCGGGCCAGCTCATCCTCACGGGATCGCTGGGCGAGGTGCTCAAGGAATCCGCCCAGACGGCCCTGTCCTACATCCGCGGCAACGCCGAGGCCTTCGGGCTCGACCCGGACTTCTTCGCGGCCATGGACCTGCACATCCACATCCCTGCGGGGGCCATCCCCAAGGACGGCCCCTCGGCGGGGATCACCATCCTCATGGCGCTGCTCTCGCTTTTGACCGGCCGCCGCGCCCGACCCGGCGTGGCCCTGACCGGAGAAATGTCGCTGGGCGGAATGCTGCTGCCGGTTTCCGGCGTGCGCGAAAAAATCCTGGCCGCCCTGCGCGGCGGCGTGGACACCGTGTGCCTGCCCGAGGGCAACCGCCCCGAAGTGGAGGCCCTGGAACCGGAGCTGCACTCCGCCATCAGGCTGGTGCTGGCCCGGGAAGCCTCGGAACTAGCGGACGTGGTGCTGCAGACCCCGAAAGCCACGACCGAACCAACCGCATAGCCTGCATCCGGGTTGACGCCCGTTTCCCGCAGGGAATATGCAGGTGCGGCCGCCACGCCGCCGCCCGTGCACGACCACAGGAACATGAGGAACGCCAGTGCCTGATCCCAGATCAATCTTCCACCTCAATATCCGCCGCCGCATTCTGTTGGGAATGCTGCTCTCGGTGCTCGCGGTCGGGCTCATCGGCACCGTCTCCTACCACTCGCTGGCGCAAATAGAACGCAAGATGGGCTTCATCGAGGTCATCGACGACCTCGGCAACACCATTCTTGAGATCCGGCGCTACGAGAAGAACTATATGCTCTACGAGCACGAGGAGGACTACCAGGCCAGCCGCGAATACGCGGGCAAGGCGCGTGGCATCCTGGTCAAGCTGGAGGGCAACGCCGCTGAATTCGGCTTGGCCCAGGAGCACAGCGCCCTCAAGCGCGCCCTGACCATGTACGAGAACCTTTCGGAAAAACTGGAGCCGGGACGCCCGCAGATCAGCCCGGCGGACGGGGACAAGCTGCGCGACACCGGCAAGCAGATGGTGGACCTCTCCCAAATGCTGGTGGCGCACGAGCGCGCAAGAATGCTCACCATCGTCCAGTCCCTCAAGCGGCAGCTGTTCCTCTCGGTGTTGGCCTTTCTGGGCCTGGGCGGCGGCTTTCTGCTGGTGTTGGGGCAAAAGACCATCGCCGCCCTCAAAAGCATAGAGGAAGCCACGCGCGAGGTGGCGCGGGGAGGCTTCGCCCCCCTGGCCGCGCCGGACACCGACGACGAGGTGAGCCGCGTGATGGACGCTTTCAACCACATGACCGCAGAGTTGAAAAAACGACAGGACCAGTTGGTGCGGGAAAAGAAGCTGTCCTCCATCGGCGTGCTGACCAGTGGCGTTGCCCACCAGCTGAACAACCCGCTCAACAACATCAGCACCTCCTGCCAAATCCTCATGGAAGAGGGCGGCGAGGCCGACCCCGCGTTCGCGGCCAAGCTTCTCAAGAATATCGACGGCGAGGTGGCGCGGGCCCGAGACATCGTCAAGGGGCTGCTTGAATTCTCCCGCGCCAAGGAATTCGAACGCAAGCCGACAAAACTCGCCGAAGTGGTGGCGAGGTCGGCCCGGCTTGTGTCGAGCCAAGTGCCCGCCGGGGTGGAGCTTGTGCAGCGTGTGCCCGAGGATTTGCTTCTGGCCATGGACGCCCAGCGTATGCAGGAGGTGTTCATCAACCTGTTCATCAACGCCCTGCAGGCAATCAAGGGGGGAGCCGGCCGCATTGAGGTGGAAGCTCGCCGCGAAACAGATTCGGGCCAGGCGGTCATCACCGTGTCCGACACGGGCGAGGGCATCGCCCCGGAGGACGCCACACGCATTTTCGATCCTTTCTTCACCACCAAGGAGGTGGGCAAGGGCACGGGCCTCGGACTGTCCATCGTCTTCGGCATCGTGGAGCAGCATCAAGGGGAAATCTGCGTGGAGAGCGAGCCGGGCTGCGGCGCGCGCTTCGTCATCCGCCTTCCGCTCGGCGCCGAAACCGGCCAAGCCGTTGAAAAGGGCTTCGCGTGAACGCGGGCCGCGTGCTTGTGGTGGACGACGAGGAGATCGCCCGCGAGAATCTGGCCCACGCACTGGCGCGCGCCGGATACGAGGCGCAAGCCGTGGGCGACGCCAGAACCGCCCTGGCGGAGCTGGCCCGCAAGCCCTACGAACTGCTGCTGACCGACCTCAAGCTGGGCGACCGGAGCGATGCCGACGGCATCGGCCTCATGGAACGGGCCCGCAAGCTGCACCCGGCCCTGGAGGTGGTGGTCATGACCGGCTACGCCACCATTCCCGGCGCCGTGGACGCAATGAACCGGGGCGCATTCTCCTATCTGGCCAAACCGCTGAACCTGGACGAGGTGCGCGCCCTGGCCGCCAAGGCCATTGAAAAAAGCCGCCTGCGCCAGGAGGTGCAGGAGCTGCGCCAGCGCCTGCGCGACCGCAACGCCCCGCCCCTGCTTGTGGGCAAAAGCCCGGCCATGGCCGCGCTGCTGAAGACCATCGCCCGCGTGGCCCCCACGGCGTCCACCGTGCTGCTGCTGGGCGAAACCGGCACAGGCAAGGAGCTTGTGGCCCGCACCGTCCACCAGCAGAGCCAACGCGCCGCAAGACGCTTCCTGGCCGTCAACTGCGGGGCCTTCAGCGAGGAACTGCTCGCGGGGGAGCTCTTTGGCCACGAAAAGGGGGCCTACACCGGCGCAACGGAACGCAAGGCGGGGCTTTTCGAGGCCGCCGACGGCGGCACCCTCTTTCTGGACGAGGTGGGAGAGATGACCCCGGCCATGCAGGTGCGCCTGTTGCGCGTGCTGCAAGAGCGCAAGCTCATGCGCGTGGGCGGCACGGCCGACATCCCGGTGGACGTGCGCGTCATCGCCGCCACCAACAAGGATCTCGCCGTGGAGGCCGAGGCAGGCACCTTCCGCCTGGACCTTTTCTACCGCCTCAACGTCATCACCCTGCGCCTGCCCGCCCTGGGCGAGCGGCGCGAGGACATTCCGCTTCTGTCCAGGCACTTTCTCGTCAAGTACTCCGACGCCTTGGGACGCGAAGTGCGCGAACTCTCGCCCGAGGCCCTGGCCCTGCTTCTGGCCTACCCGTTCCCCGGAAACATCCGGGAGCTGGAAAACCTCATGGAGCGCGCCGTGGTGCTCTGCGATGGCGGCGTGGTGGAGCCCGCCCACCTGCCGCCGGACCTGCGGCAAGGCCAGTCCCAGCTCAGAACCACGCGCCACGGCGGGCTGGCCACCCTGGAGGAAAACGAACGCCAGCACATGCTCTGGGTGCTGGAGCAGTGCGAGGGCAACAAGACCCGCGCCGCCGAAGTGCTCGGCATCGACCGGGCCTCGCTGTGGCGCAAGCTCAAGCGCGCCGGTCTGTCATGAGGCCAGCGTAAGGGCTGGACGCCGCCCGGCCCGTCCCGTTCGGGAAGGGTTCTGGCGAAAGAGGATACGGTCTAGGGAGCGGCGGCGGCTCCAGATGCTGTACCCAAGACGCTCCCGTTTCTGGGGGCCATGCTCACGGCGTGATTCCCGCGGGCTCTGGCCCGCTGGATTTGCGCCGCGTGCGCAGGGGCTCCGGGGGGCGCGCAGCCCCCCGGCGGGGGAGCAGGGGCAGCGCCCCTGATTCACTCCTGAAACGCTGGCCCCCGGCTCATTTCGTCCCGAACAGACGCCCCAGCCCGGCCAGGGCGTCGCGCGCGTCGGCCGGGGCCAGATTCATGGCGCGCACCAGGGACGCCCCGCCCGAATCCATGTCCAGGATGGTCATTCCGCAATAGTCCTGTCCCAGGCGGAACAGGGAATCGAGCCGCAGGCCCAGCGCGCGGCACAGGGCGGCGCGGATGACCCCGCCGTGGGCCACCACCAGGTGCAGGCCCGGCCCCTGGGCGGCGATGGCGGTCAAGGCGTTCCAGAAGCGTTCTTGCGCCTGCAGAAAACTTTCCCCGCCCGTGGGCGCGACATGGGCCAGGTCAGCCCCGCGCCGCTCATGCTCGCCCGGAAACCGCTCGCGCACCTCCTGCACGGTGAGGCCCTCCCAGGCGCCGAGGTGGATTTCGCGCAGGCCGGGCAACGGCGTGGCCTGAAGCGCCGTGCCCGAGAGCGCCAGGGCGGCGGTGTCGCGGCAGCGGGACAGGTCCGAGCAGCACGCCGAGGCCAGAGGCGCGGCGGCCAGAAGATCGGCCCACGCCAAGGCCTGTGCGCGGCCATGCTCCGTAAGCGGCAGGTCCCGCTGGCCCACGAAGCGCGAGGGGCTCTGCTGCACAATCTGCCCGTGGCGCAAGAGCAGCAGGCTCACGGCTGCTCCGGCACGCCGGGAACGATGCGGTGCAGAGGCGCTCCCGCCGCAGCCTCGATGCGCCGCGCCATGTCCAGGGCATTGCCCAGTCTGCGGCGAATGGCCGCGCAGGCCTCCGGGTCCTGGGCGTAGCGGTCGAGCTTTTCCTGAAAGCGCGCGCTGATGCTGACCGGCGTCGCGCCCCGCACGAGCTTGTCCGCCAGGTACACCAACTCCCGCTCGGCAATGCGCGGCGCTGCGTCCGGCGCAATATCGCGGTGGACCTCCACAATGCGCGCAACCCGGCCAAAGCCGAGGGAATCCAGCAGGGCCGCGCCCGCGGCCTCGTGCCGGGGCCGGCCCTTGGCGATGTCGTGCACAAGCGCGGCGGATTCCACCAGTTCCAGATCCAGCGCCACGCCCGTGGCGGCCAGCGCCCCGGCCATGGCCAGGGCCGCATCGGCCACGCCGCGCCCGTGGCCCAGGCCGCGTCCGCAGGTGTCGTACAGACGCAGCAGGGCCTCGGCCTCGACCGGGGTGGGGATGTCCCGCCTGGCCAGCAGCAGCCGGGCCGTGTCCAGGTCGGCCGGGGTGTCGATGTCGAAATGGATGCAGCCGTCGGCCACGGGCACATCCTCCGCGCCGTGGCTGGCCTCCAGGCGCTCCAGCGCGCCGCGCAGCCCGCCGGGGCCGGTCCAGGCCAGAATATCCGGCAGATGCGCGGCGCGAATGAGGGGCGGATGCCCGCGCAGCCCGGCGAAGAACGGATGCAGCACGGCCGGGGATGATGCCGAGGCTGACGCGGCGAAGCGGTCCAGCAGCAGGCGCAGGGTGTGCGGCCGCACAAGGGGGATGTCCACGGGCAGGACGAACAGGGCGTCCGGCGGCATGGCGGCGGCACTGGTCAGGTGGCGCAGCCCGGCCGCAACCGAGGTGAACATGCCGCGTTCGTAGTCCGGATTGGCCACGCCGCGAATGCCCAGGCGCGCGGCCTCGGCCAGGGTTTCCTCCGCGCAGTGCCCGGCCACGGCCAGCACGTCCGCCACCCCAGCCTGGCGGAACAGGTCCGCCACACGGGCCAGCAGACTGAGTCCTCCGATCTTCTCCAGGGGCTTGAACGCGCCCAAACGCGAGGACAGCCCCGCTGCGAGGATGAGCGCGGCGGCGCGGACGGGATGCGGGCGGGCGTGGGGGGACATGGGGGCGCTCCTTGGGCCAGCAGGCCATCCAAACTGTAGCCCTGCTTCCGATCCTGCACAATGCCCGCGGGAAACCCCTTTCCCGGCACCATAGCCGCCGGGCTGTTTTGTATCAACCTTTTCTATTTTTCAAATAGCTTGTCTCGCTAGATGAGTCGTGCTACTGCACCGTGGTCTCACGTTTTTTCTTCAGCATGGAAGGGGACTTTAACAAAACGGAGGGGTCGGGAATGGCAAACGTTTTCGCCGGGCGCGGGGGCATCATCGCCGCTGGCGGCATCATCGGGCTGGTCGCCGCGTTGTTGCAGTACGCGGGCAATCCGGCCAACATGGGCATCTGCGTGGCCTGCTTCGTGCGCGACATCGCGGGCGGTCTGGGCCTGCACCGCGCCGGGGTGGTGCAGTACCTGCGGCCGGAGATTCCGGGTTTCGTGCTGGGCTCCTTCGCCGCGGCGCTGGCCACGGGCGAGTTCCGCGCCCGTTCCGGCTCGGCCCCGGCCACGCGCTTCTTCCTGGGCATGAGCGCCATGGCCGGAGCGCTGGTGTTCCTGGGCTGCCCCTGGCGCGCGCTGCTGCGCCTGGCCGGCGGCGACGGCAACGCCATCCTGGGCCTGCTTGGCCTGTGCGCCGGGGTGTACGCGGGCACGCGCTTCTTCCGCGCCGGGTACTCCTTGAGCCGCTCCCAGTCGCAGCCCTGGTCCGCCGGAGCCATGCTCGCCCTGGCCGCCGTGGCCCTGCTGGCCGCGCGCCTGCTGCTCATGCCCGACGCCGAAACCGGAAGCCTGGGCTGGGTCTGGGCCTCGGTGAAAGGCCCCGGCGCGGCGCGCGCCCCGTTCTTGATCTCCCTGGGCGCGGGCCTGCTCATCGGCGTGCTGGCGCAGCGCAGCCGCTTCTGCACCATGGGCTCCCTGCGCGACGTGTTCCTTTTCCGCCAGACGCACCTGTTCACCGGCGTTTTGGCCTTCCTGGCAGTGGCCTTCGCGGCCAACCTGGTCCTTGGGCAGTTCAAGCCCGGCTTCGAGGGCCAGCCCGTGGCGCACACCGCCGGGCTGTGGAACTTCCTGGGCATGGCGGTGTCCGGCCTGGCCTTCGCCCTGGCCGGCGGCTGCCCCGGCCGCCAGCTCATCCTCTCCGGCGAGGGCGACGGCGACGCGGCCGTGTTCGTGCTGGGGATGCTCACCGGCGCTGGCCTGGCGCACAACTTCGGCTGGGCCAGCTCGCCCGCCGGGCTTGGCCCCAACGGCATGGCCGCCACCTTCGGCGCGCTGGCCTTCTGCCTGTTGGTGGGCTTCATGAACCGCAAAACGGCATAAGAGGAGGCGCAACATGGCCGAGAACGTGAAGATCGTGGACGCGCGCGGGCTTTCCTGCCCGCAGCCCGTGCTTGCGGCAGGGGACGAGATGGACGCCATGGCCTCCGGCCGCATCGAGGTGCTCACCGACTGCGGCGCGAGCCCGGAAAACGTGGGCCGCGCCGCCAGGGCCAAGGGCTGGCGGCTGGTGTCCACCACGGATGAGGCCGGCGCGGTGCGCCAGGTGTTCGAAAAACCGTGAGGCTGCCCTTCGGCCTGGGCCGCACGCCCAAGGCCACCGGCGCGGGCCATGGCCCCGATCGCTCCCGCGGGGTCATGGCCTTCGCCCACACGGCGGAGGTCATCCGCGCCGAGGCCGCCCTCAAGGCCGCGGGCTTTGCGGTGCGCGTCATGGGTCCGCCGCCGGATATGCGCACCGGCTGCGACATGGTGGTGGAGTTCGAACTGGTGCGCGAACTGGCGGCCAGGCGCTCGCTGGAGGCGGAAGGACTGAGCCCGCTGGCCGTGGCCCCTGTCCGCGCCGGAATGCTTGAGCCGGTGTCGTTGTTCCAGACGGTGGACTTCGGGCCCTGGCTCATGGTGCGCGCGGCCAACATGAAGATCACCGTGGACCGGCGCAGCCGCGTCATCGTCAACGTGTCCGGCGGGGGCTGCCCAGACGTGCCCGCCCTGGCGGAGCTCATGGTGGGGCGCACCCTGGACGAGGCCCCGCCCCCGCGCGAACACGGCCAGACGCTGTGCTCCTACGCACTGGAGCTGGCCTTCCAGGAAGCGGTTCGGCTGCTGCCGCCAGAGGGGGAACACCCGTGAGCGGCCCCTGGCTCATTGTTGGCACCGTGCCGGACAACGGCTTCGGCCTGGCGCTGGGGCCGTGCCAATGGGACGGGGCCGCACTCGCCGTGGACGGCCTTTGCGCCCCGGTGCGCCGCGGCACCCCGGCGCTGCTGGCCGCATGCTGCCAGGCCTGCCAGGCCCTGGGCGCGCCGCTGCCGCTGGCCCTGCTTGCGGGAGACGCCGGAAGCGGCCAGGGCAGCGCGCTGGCCTACGAACGCCTTGAGCGCGAGCTGGCCGCCCTGGTCCCGCGCGGGCTCACCTTCCACTATCTGTTCCCGGACTTGGCCGGGCACGACCGGGTGCTGCTCTCCGCCCTGGCCCTGCCGGAGCGCCCGCTCCTCATGGCCGATGCGGGCTTCATGTACGCGGCCAAGGCCAGCGGCCAGGCGGCCGAGTACGACCTGTTCACGCCCGATGCGGGCGAGCTGGCCTTCCTGGCCGACGAGCTGGCCCCGCACCCCTTCTACACGCGGGGATTCCTTGGCGGCGCGGACGCCTCCGCCCTGGAGCTGGCGCGCCGCGCCTGGGACACCGGCGGTGCGGCCCGGCACCTCCTGGTCAAGGGGGCCAGCGACCAGGTCATATGCGCAGGCAAGGTGCTGGCGCGCATCGACGGGCCGGACACGCCCGCCATGGAGGCCATCGGCGGCACCGGCGACACCCTTGCGGGCATGGCCTCCGCCCTGCTCATGGCAAACATCCCCCTGCCCGAGGCCTGCGCCCTGGCGGCCAGGGCCAACCGCCTGCTGGGCGCGCTGGCGCGGCCCACCCCTGCGACCTCCGTGGCCGAACTGATGCCGCACATCCCGGAGGCCCTGCGCCTGGCCCGGCAGGAATAGACGCGGCTACCTTCCCGACTTCCGGCGCACGGTCACGCTCTCGCCGCCAATGCCCCAGTTGTCCGTGTCCACCTCGTCGATGACGACGACCGTGGTGGCCGGGTTCTTGCCCAGGGTGTCGCGCAAGAGCTCGGTGACGCCGCGGATGAGCGCGGCCTTTTGCTCCGCGCTTGCGCCCTCGCGGGTGATCCTGATGTTGACGTAGGGCATGGGGGCTCCTCCAACTGCGCCAGATGGCTGACGGTTTGCTGTTTTGACAACGGTGTTTGCGGAAGGTATATTCCCCGCCTTTCCGAACCTCAACCAGCAAGGCCAGGCAATGAGCGCCATCCAGAAGATCAAGGGCTTCGCCGATCTCTTTCCCGAGGACTCCCGCGCCTTCACCCGCATGGAGGACGCCGCGCGCGACATCTTCGGCCGCTACGGCTTCGGCGAGCTGCGCATCCCCGTGCTCGAACGCACGGAGCTCTTCGCCAAGGGCATCGGCGAGGACACGGACGTTGTGGGCAAAGAGATGTACACCTTCACCGACCGGGGCGGACGCTCCCTGACCATGCGCCCGGAGGCCACGGCCGGTGCCCTGCGCGCGGCCATAGAGGCGGGAGCGGTGGAGCCGGGCAAAGCCACGCGCCTGTACGCCTTCGGCCCCATGTTCCGCTACGAGCGCCCGCAGAAAGGCCGGATGCGCCAGTTCCACCAGATCGACGCCGAGCTTCTGGGCAGCCCGGAGCCGCACGCCGACGTGGAAGTCATCCTCATGCTGCGCGACTACCTGGAGGAGCTGGGCATCGGCGAGCTGGCCTTCGAGCTGAACTCGCTCGGCTGCCGCAACTGCCGCCCGGACTACCGCGCCGCCCTCACCGCCTATTTCGAGAAGCTCGACGCGCAGCAGCTTTGCGAGGACTGCCGCAGAAGGATGCATACCAACCCCCTGCGCGTGCTGGACTGCAAAGTTCCCGGCTGCAAGGCCCTGGTGGCCGATGCGCCGGCCATCGGCCAGCACCTCTGCGGCGACTGCCGCAGCCACTTCGACGCCGTGCTCCGCCTGCTGGACAGCTCTGGCCTCGCCTATGCGCTGAACCCCCGCCTGGTGCGCGGGCTGGACTACTACCAGCGCACCACCTTCGAGGTCACCAGCGGGGCCATCGGCGCGCAGACCGCCGTGGCCGGAGGCGGCCGCTACGACGGCCTGGTGCAGCTCTTGGGCGGGCCGGACGCGCCCGGCGTGGGCTTCGCCTGCGGCATGGAGCGCCTGGCCATGCTCATGGAAAAGCCCGAGGCCAAGCGCCCGGACTTCTTTTTGGCCGTCACCGATGCGCGCGAGGGCGGCGGGGCCGTGGACGCGGCCGTGCTGCTGGCGCACAAGCTCCGGGCCCGGCAGCTTGTGGGCGAGTGCGACTACTCCGCGGGCAGCATGAAAAGCCGCCTGCGCCACGCCGGCCGCATCAAGGCGAGAAAGTGCTACATCATCGGACCCGAGGAGTTCGACTCCGGCACGGTCACCATCAAGGACATGGACGGCGGCGGCCAGATCCAGATCGAAAGGGCCGCCTTCGACTAGCCGCACCGGCCCCCACAGCGAAACCGCGCCGCAGACCGGCGGCGACATTGTCCCCAATAAGGAACAGCCAATGACCGAGCAGAGCATCACCCAAGGCGAGGAACGCGACTACGACGAGTACCGGGTCATCCAGGACCTGGGAGGCTGGCGGCGCAGCCACACCTGCAACCAGCTCACCGCCGCCGACATCGGCAGCGAGGTCACCCTCATGGGCTGGGTGCAGTTCCGCCGCGACCACGGCGGCCTCATCTTCATCGACCTGCGCGACAGAGAAGGCCTGACCCAATGCGTGTTCAGCCCCGAGGTGGCCCCGGAGGCCCACGAACGCGCCCACGCCATCCGCGTGGAGTACGTGGTGGCCTTGAAGGGCGTGGTGCGTGCCCGGCCCGAGGGCATGGCCAACCCCGGCATGGCCACCGGCGAGGTGGAAATCTACGCCAACGAATGGAAGCTCCTCAACACCTCCGACACGCCGCCCTTCCCCATCGAGGACCGGGTGGACGCGGCCGAGATGCTGCGCCTGAAATACCGTTATCTGGACCTGCGCCGTCCGCGCCTGGCCAAGAACTTCATCCTGCGCAACAAGGCCGCCCAAGCCGCGCGCCGCTATCTGGACTCCCTGGGCTTTCTCGAAATCGAGACGCCCGTGCTCACCAAGTCCACCCCGGAGGGCGCGCGCGACTTTTTGGTGCCCAGCCGCCTGTCCCAGGGCATGTTCTACGCCCTGCCGCAGAGCCCGCAGATTTTCAAGCAGCTCTTGATGGTGGCCGGGCTCGACCGCTACTTCCAGATCGTCAAGTGCTTCCGCGACGAAGACTTGCGCGCCGACAGACAACCCGAATTCACCCAGATCGACATCGAGATGAGCTTCCCGGACGAGGAGCAGATCATGGGCATGGCCGAGGGGCTGGTGCGCACGCTCTTCAAGGAGACCATCGGCGCGGCGCTGCCCGAGGCCTTCCCGCGCATGACCTACAGGCAGGCCATGGACGAATACGGCTCGGACAAGCCGGACATCCGTTTCGAGCTCAAGCTGGTGGACGTGAAGGACATCTTCGCGGGCGGCGGCTTCAAGGTCTTCGCGGCCGCGCCCTGCCTGAAGGCCCTGCGCGTGGCGGGTGGGCTGGAGCTCTCCCGCAAGGAGATCGACGACTACACCGAGTTCGTCAAGATCTACGGCGCGCAGGGGCTGGCCTGGATCAAGGTCAAGGAGGACGGCGAGTGGCAGTCGCCCATCGTCAAGTTCTTCTCCGAGGATGAAAAGAAGGCCCTGGCCGAGCGCCTGGGAATGCAGAACGGCGACATCGTGTTCTTCCAGGCCGCGCCCGAAGACGTGGCCAACGCGGCGCTGGGCAACCTGCGCCTGAAACTGGGCGAGCGCTTCGGCCTCATCGACGAAAAGGCCTTCGCCCCGCTTTGGGTGACGGACTTCCCCCTGCTGGAATACGACCCCGAGGACAAGCGCTGGGTGGCCAAGCACCACCCCTTCACCTCGCCCCAGCCGGGCCAGATGGAGACCATCGCCAGCGATCCGGGCGGGGCCCTGGCGCGCGCCTACGACCTGGTGCTGAACGGCTCCGAGATCGGCGGCGGCTCCATCCGCATCCACACCCCGGCCGCGCAGAAAGCCATGTTCCAGGCCCTGGGCATCGGCGACGAGGAGGCCGAGGAGAAGTTCGGCTTCCTCATCGAGGCCCTGAAATTCGGCGCGCCCCCGCACGGAGGCATTGCCTTCGGCCTGGACCGCATTATCATGATCCTCACCGGGGCCAAGAGCATCCGCGACGTCATCGCCTTCCCCAAGACCCAGAAGGCCACCTGCCTGATGACCGAGGCCCCCAACGTCGTGGGCAAAAAGCAGCTGCGCGAGCTGGGCATACAGCTCAGGGAAAAGCCTGCGGAAGCCCCGGCAGAGCAGCAAAAGAGCGAGGCGTAGATGGCCAAGCTGCCCATCGTCACCTATCCCCATCCGGTGCTGTCCCGCGTGGCCGACCCCGTGGCCGAGATCACGCCCGAGATCAGCCAGTTCATCGCCGACATGCTGGAAACCATGTACGAAGGCGACGGGGTGGGCCTTGCCGCGCCCCAGGTGAACAAGAGCCTGCGCATCATCACCCTGGACGAGACCGGCCCCAAGGAGCGCAAGAAGCCCATGGTGCTGGTGAACCCGGTGTTCGTCACGCGGGAGGGCCAGCGCGATTCCGAGGAGTCCTGCCTGTCGCTGCCGACCTTCTCGTGCAAGCTCAAACGCTATGAGCGCGTCGCCGTGCGCGGGCTGAACGAAAAGGGCGAAGAGGTGGAAGTGGCGGGCGAGGGCCTGCTGGCCATCATCCTGCAGCACGAGATCGACCACCTGGACGGCAGGACGCTGCTGGACCACGCCAGCCGCCTCAAGCGCACCATGTACGAAACCAAGGTCAAGAAATGGCGCAAGGACTAAACGGCCTGGAATCCTACGAGGACAACCTCGTGCCGGAATCCGCGCCGGAGTTCCCCGTGCCCTCGCCGCCGCTCAAGGTGGTGTTCATGGGCACGCCGGACTTCGCCGCCGCCAGCCTGAACGCGCTTTTGGCCTGGCCCGGCGCCACGGTGGTCTGCGCGTACACCCAGCCCGACCGCCCCTGCGGACGCGGCCAGGAGTGCAAGCCCTCGCCCGTAAAGCTGGCCGCGCAGGCCGCGGGCATAGAGGTGCGCCAGCCCCTGAACTTCAAGGCCCAGGCCGATGTGGACGCCCTGCGGGCGCTCTCCTTCGACGTGCTGGCCGTGGCGGCCTACGGGCTCATTCTGCCGCAAAGCGTTCTGGACGCGCCCAGGCTCATGCCCATGAACGTGCACGCCTCGCTGCTGCCGCGCTGGCGCGGGGCCGCGCCCATCCAGCGCTGCCTGGAGGCGGGCGACCTGGTGACGGGCATCACCATCATGAAAATGGAGCTCGGCCTCGACTCCGGGCCCATCCTGCTCCAGCGCGCCCTGCGCATCGCCGAGGCCGACCACGCGGGAACCCTGCACGACGAGCTGGCGCAGCTTGGCGCGGATGCCCTCATCGAGGCCCTCTCGCGCCTGCCCCTGGGACGGCTCATGCTGCTGCCCCAGGACGAAACGCGCGTGACCCACGCGGCCAAGCTCACCAAGGACGAGGGCCGCATCGACTGGGGTCGCGAGGCCCAAGCCGTGCACAACCACATCCGCGCCATGCACCCCTGGCCCGGCGCATTCTTCGACTGGGAGCAGGCACCGGGCAAGACCCTGCGCCTGTCCATCGAGCCGGGGAGCATCGGCGGGGAGGTTCCGGCCGGAACCAAACCGGGGAGCATCCTGGGCGTCGTGGCGGGCAGGCTCGCCATCGCCTGCGCGGACAGACTGTACCTGACCCCGCGCATCACCCCCCGGGGCAAGAAACCGCAGGACGCCCAGGCCTTCGCCTGCGGCTACCTCAAAACCTGCCAGGGCTAGCGCCCCACAGGCCGCCAGGGGGACGCGTGGACGGCGCCATCGGCACCCGCAAACGCCTGTTCGTAGGGCTCATCTGCAGCACCTGCGCCCTGGTGTGCGCCTTTCTGGTGCTGTTGTGGGTGGTGCCCTATGTGGGCCTCACCAACATCCACCCGGCCGCGCCCTGGGTGCTGGGCGCGGTGGTGGGCCTGCTGCTGTTGCTGGTGGTCTGGGCCTGCCTGGGCCTGCTGCTCAGCATCGCCATAAAGCGGCCCCTGCCCCTGGTGGGCCGCGTGCGCGGGGTGACGGTCAAGCTGCTTTTGCCCCTCATGAGCTTACTCGGCCGCAGCCTCGGCTTCTCCAAGGAGGACATCCACACCTCCTTCATCAAGGTGAACAACGAACTCGTCCTGCGCGAGCTGGGCCGCTTCGAGCCCTCGCGCATCCTGTTGCTCATGCCGCACTGCCTGCAGAACAGCCGCTGCGACATGCGCCTCACCTACGACATCGACAACTGCCGCCGCTGCGGCCTGTGCCCCATCTCCGGGCTCATCGACCTGCGCGACCGCTACGGCGTGCACCTGGCCATCGCCACCGGCGGCACCATCGCCCGGCGCATCGTGGTGCAGAAGCGCCCGGCCATCATCATCGCCGTGGCCTGCTACCGCGACCTGTCCTCCGGCATCCAGGACACCTACCCCCTGCCGGTCTTTGGCGTGCTGAACGAACGGCCCAACGGCCCCTGCCTGGACACCACCGTGCCCCTGGACCGCCTGGAGGCCGCGCTCAAGCGCTTCTTGATACCGGGCTAATTTCCGCCCGGCCCCTTGCGTCGTCGCCAGCGTATACGTATGTTGCAACAATGCTGGACCGCACCCTCACCGACGCCCCGCCGCACGACTGTTTCCGCCGCTTCGGCGACCGCACCAGCTCCCTGGCGACCCTTGGCGCACAGTTCGAGACGCGCCGCGTCCAGGGGCGGCAAGGACTGGTCCGGGTCGTGACGCTTCCCGCCGCGCTGGTGGCGGCCAGCGAGCCCCTGGCCGCAACGGAGGACCGCGCCGCAATGCTGGCGGAGCTGGCGCGCGAAGCGGCCTTTGAGGGCAGGCGGCTGGCGGCCCTGCCCCTGGGCCAGGACCTGGCGGACCAACTGCGCGGCCTGGGCTTCCACGTCTGGCAGATCGGCAGCGAGCCGGTGTTCCGCCTGGCCGAGTACTTCGCGCCCGGGCAGGATCCCTACGCCCGGCACAGGGTGGCGCAGGCCCTGGCGCGGCGCGGGGCCGAGGTCTCGGAGCTGGAGCTCTCCGCCCTGCCGAAGCCCGAAATCCAGACCCTGCGCACGGAGATGGACGAGGTGGCCGCGCTGTGGCTGGCGCAAAAATGCTGCCTGCCCCTGGGCTTTCTGGCCCGGGTGGAGCCCTTTGCCCAGCAGGAGTCCAAGCGCTACTTCCTGCTGCGCGTGCGCGGGCGGCTGCAGGGCTTCATCGCCGCCGCGCCGGTGTGCCGACAAGGCCGCGTGCTGGCCTATTACTTCCAGGACATGCCCCGCAGGCCGGACGCCAGGGCCGGGGCCGGGGAACTGCTGCTCATCGAGACCATGCGCCTGCTGGCCGCGGAGGGCGTGGCCGAGGCGCGGCTGGGCATGGCCCCGCTGGCGCGCATCGCGCCGCAGGCGCCGGGCTCGCGCCTGCTCTCCCTGCTCCATCGCCGCTGGACCTGGGGCTACGACTTCCGCTCCCTGGCGGAGTTCAAGGACAAGTTCTCGCCCACGGCCTGGGAGCCGCTCTTCCTCGCCTCCACCTGCCCCAGGCTGTGCACGGCCCTTCGCGACGCCCTGCGCGCCCACTTCCCGCAAGGCCTGCTCCGCCCCTTCCTGCATCTGGCCGCCGCCAGCGGAGGGGTGGAGCTTGCGCCCAAGGCCCTGCCCGTGCTGGCCCATCCGCCAGCGGAGATCATCCCCGGCAGTCCGGCGGAACTGCTGCGCCGCACCTGGCTTACCTGCCTGCTGGCGCCGCTGTTCATGGGCCTGCACCTGGCCCGGCTTGCCTGGCCGCCCCTGGACGCCCTGTACCACGCCTCGGGCTACGTGCCCGGCGCGGTCACCTGGCAGGGCGTGCTGCTGGGGCCGCTGTTCCACAACCACTGGCTGCATCTGCTGGGCGACCAGCTCTCCTTTCTGCTTTTCGGGGCCGTCATCGAGGCCCTGCTTGGCCTGCGGCCCTACCTGCTGCTTCTGGCCGCCGGGCTCTGGCTCTCCAACCCCCTCACCCACGCCCTGTGCTGGGCGCTGCTCAGCTGGTCCGCCCCGCAGGCCTGGGCCGCCACCCTGGCCGAGGTGGACTACGGCTCCAGCAACGCCGTATTCGCCATGGCCGGGGCCCTGGCCGCCCTGCTCCGCCAGTGGCGGTCCATCCTGCTGCCCTTCGCCCTGTACGGGCTGTTCATCTGCTTCGCCCGGCACAGCTGGCTGGCCCTGCACCACCTGCTGACCCTGGGCCTGGGCTTCGCGGCCCTGCGCTGGTGGATGTGGCGGAGGGCCCGGAAAAACGCGAAAGGCTAACCGCGCAGGGCCGGAGGGCCTCAGGCCCCGGCGCTCCACAGCCCGGCCAGGGCCTCGCGCTCGGCCAACAGAATGTCCAGGTAGTCCAGCTCAAGGGCCAGCAGCTCGGCGTCCCCGGCCCGCAGCCATTCCGACAGCCAGCCCAGCCGCGTGAACAGCGCGAAGAGCGGCAAAAGCCGCAGCTCCGGCTCCGGGATCCCCCCCTGGCGCAGGCCGCGCACCAAGCCCAGGGCAAAGCCGCGCCCCAGGCCGGAGGGATGCTCGAAACCCGCGCAGCCGAGCGCGTTGGCCGCATCGTAGAGCCTGGGCCGCGCGCCCGCGAACTCCCAGTCGATGAGTCCGTGGACCGGGCGGGCCCCTTCCCGCCCCCAAATGACGTTCAGCGGGTGCAAATCGCCGTGGGCCAGGGCTGCGGGCATGGCCTCCACGGCCTGCTCCAGGGCGTCCAGGGCCTGTTGGACGGCGGCCAGGCGCGGGGCCAGGTCCGGCGCGTGGACGAGAATCTTGCGGAAAAAATCGTCGCGGAAGGCGGACAGGCTGGACTGCGGTGCCAGGGGCAGCGCGGGCAGGGCCGCCCCGGCGCGCTGCAGGGCCAGAATGCAGCCCGCCAGCGCCGCGCCGCGCCAGGCGTGGTCCAGGTAGCCGGGCTGGGGCAGGGCAGGGCCGGACACAAAGGGCGAAAGCATCCAGCACCCGGCCAGGGCTTCCCCTGCCAAGTCCTCCACGGGCAGGCGCAGCACGAAGCGCTCGCCACCGGGCTGACTGCCGGGCTCAACGCCAGTCCGACCGTCGGCCCCGCTCCCCGGCCCACATTCCGGTCCTGCCCCGCCGACAGGCAGATACGCCGGGATGACCCCGTCCAGGCCCGGCTCCCGCGCCAGGGTCCGCAAGAGCGCGCCCAGCCGCTCGCGCCGGGGCGCGGCCTCCGGGCGGATGCGCTCCAGCATCCAGGGGCGGCCCTGGGCGTCGGCCAGGGCGAAGCGCTCAATGCAGCGTTGCGGGCTGCCAGGCAGGGAGTGTTCCGGGGCCGGGCGGCCGGGCTCTAGGCCGAAGCGCGGCAGCAGCTCCAAGAGACGGTGGGGCATGAATGCTCCGGCAAATGCCCGGCGCACCGCCCAAGGCAGGACGGCGCGCCGGGGGACGGCTGTTTCGGGTTAGGCCGGGACCAGCTCCTTGCGGGCCTTGCGGGCGGCCTGGACCATGTTGTCCAGGCTGGCCATGGTCTCGGGCCAGGCGCGGGTCTTGAGCCCGCAGTCCGGGTTCACCCACAGGCGCTCCACGGGAATGACCGCAGCGGCGCGCCGGAGCAGGTCCAGCATCTCGTCGGCGCCGGGCACGCGCGGGCTGTGGATGTCCCACACGCCGGGGCCGATCTCGTTGGGGTACTGGAAGCGGCGGAAGGCGTCCAGCAGCTCCATGCGGCTGCGGCTGGCCTCGATGCTGATCACGTCGGCGTCCAGGGCGGCGATCCATTCCACGATGTCGTTGAACTCGCAGTAGCACATGTGGGTGTGGATCTGCGTCTCGGGCGCGGCCGCGCCCACGGCCAGGCGGAAGGCGTCCACGGCCCAGCGCAGGTAGGCGTCGTGCTCGCGCGTGCGCAGGGGCAGGCCCTCGCGCAGGGCGGGCTCGTCGATCTGGATGACGCGGATGCCCGCGGCCTCCAGGTCGGCCACCTCGTCGCGCAGGGCCAGGGCGATCTGGCGGCAAGTCTCGGCGCGGGGCTGATCGTCGCGCACGAAGCTCCAGCACAGAATGGTCACCGGGCCGGTGAGCATCCCCTTCATGGGCTTGTCCGTCAGCGACTGGGCGAAGCGCGCCCAGGCAACGGTCATGGGCGCGGGGCGGCTCACGTCGCCAAAGATCACCGGCGGTTTGACGCAGCGCGAGCCGTAGCTTTGCACCCAGCCGTTCTGCGTGAAGCAGAAGCCGGAGAGCCGCTCGCCGAAGTGCTCCACCATGTCGTTGCGCTCGGGCTCGCCGTGCACCAGCACGTCCAGGCCCAGCCCTTCCTGCCGGGCCACAACGTCGCGAATGGCCTCGCGCATGGCCTCCTCATAGGCCTGGAGGGGAAGCTCGCCGCGCTTGAATCTGGCGCGCGCCTGGCGCAGTTCTCTGGTTTGCGGGAAGGAGCCGATGGTGGTGGTGGGCAAAAGCGGCAGGCCCAGCCGTTGCCTCTGGAGCGCGGCCCGCTCGGGATACGGCAGGGCGCGGAAGAGCATCTCCGGCGTGGCCGCGGCCATGCGCCGCCGCACCTCCGGGTCTTGCAGGCGCGGACTTGCCGCGCGCCCGGCCTGGGCCCGTGCGTTCTCGGCCAGCCAATCCGCGCAGGACGCCTTGCCGCTGTGTTCCAGCCCGGCGGCGCAATCCGCCAGTCTGCGCAACTCCTCGCACTTCTGCAAGGCGAAGGCCATCCAGCCCCGCAGCTCCGGGTCGAGCAAGGTCTCGTCGCCCAGGTCCAGGGGACAATGCAGCAGCGAACACGAAGGCGCGACCAGGACGCGCTCCACACCCAGGCGCTCCACCGCGCGGGAGAGCAGGGCCAGGGCCTTGCGCGCGTCCACCCGCCACACGTTGCGGCCGTCCACCACGCCAAGGGACAGGCTGGTTCCGGGGGCGAGGTGGGCGAACACGCCGTCCAGCTGCTCCGGCGCGCGCACCAGGTCCAGGTGCAGGGCGTCCAGCTCAAGGCCGGAAACCACATCCACATTCTGGGCCATGGAGCCGAAGCAGGTGGTGAGCATGAACCGGGCCGGCCTGGCCGCCCTGGCCAGGGTTTCGATGGCCGTGCGGAAGCGCCGGGGCAGGGCCTGGGGCAAGTCCAGCGCCAGCACGGGCTCGTCCAGCTGTATCCACTCTGCCGCGCCGCGTTTGGGGTCGGCCAGGGCCTGGACAAGTTCGACATAGGCTTGGGTGAGTTCGGGCAGAAGCTCAAAGCGGTCAAAGTCCGGGCCGACGGACTTGGCCAAGTGCAGGAAGGTGCAGGGGCCGGGCAGAACCACCTTGGCCCGCAGGCCCGCATCGTGCGCCTCGGCCAACTGCTCCAGCAGGCCGGAGGCGTCGGGCCGGAAGACCTGGCCGCGCTCCAGCTCCGGCACAAGGTAGTGGTAGTTGGTGTCGAACCACTTGGTCATCTCCAGTGCGGCCACGCCCTCGCCGCCGCGCGCCATGCGGAAAAAGGCGTCGAGGTCGTCCGGCATGGGCGGCTGCCCGTCCTGGCGGAAGCGCTGCGGCGCGACGCCAAGGCGCACGGTCATATCCAACATGTGGTCGTAGAGGGAGAAATCGCCCACGGGCACGATGTCGACGCCCGCCTGAACCTGTGCGGTCCAGTGGCGCAGGCGCAGGCTTCTGGCGGTCTCAAGCAGGGCGGCGCGGCTCGATGTGCCTGCCCAGAACGCCTCCAGCGCGGTTTTGAGTTCACGGGCCCTGCCCATGCGGGGAAAGCCCAGGGTGTGCGTCAGCATGAAGCTACCTCCGGTGGTCGCGGTTGTGCCAGGACCGGGGGACAAGGACGCAGAAACCGCATGGGGGTGCGGGAGGACGCGCCGGGAGACCCGGCGTCGTGGGGGGCTTGAAAGCCCGTGCCTCTCTGGCCCAGTCGCGGGGCCTGCGGCTTTGTCCTGCTTCGAGGCGTCTTCTGGCTTCCGGGCGGGGGCACGTTCCCCCTGCCGTGGTGGCCGCATCCTTCCCAGGTCCTTGGACCCAGTGGGCACAGCCGGCATGTTTCCCGGTCACAGCAGCGCGTCTGCGACGGATTTGCACCGTCTTCCGTTTCTCGAAGGGCGTCTGGCGATTTTCGAGCAGATTGCTGGCTATCCCGGAGCGCGGCGCACTGTCAAGACGCCGGTCGGGGTCAGTCGCCCGCGCCGGAAGGCCGGGGCAGCCCCCAGCCGCGCTTGTAGGCCAGCAAGCGCAAGCCCAGCCCGGAGGCGAAGACGCCAACCAGAGCGGCGGGCGTCAACAGCCGCAAGGCGTTCAAACCGAACACCGCCGCGCCCACCAGCAGGGCCACGCTGCCGTAGAAGCCGCCGCGCAGCACCTCGGGCACTTCGTTCACCAGCAGGTCGCGCAGAATGCCGCCGCCAACCGCGGTAAGCAGGGCCAGGGCCAAAACGCCGAAAAAGGGCGCGTCCGCCTCCACCCCGGCCAGGGCCCCGGAAAGGGCGAAGGCCGAAAGGCCCACGGCGTCGCTGACCACGAAGCCGGTGCGGCGCTCCAGCCGGGGCAGGCGGTGCAGCCGCAGAGCCAGGGCCAGCAGCGCCACGCCGCCCGCCACAAGAAACGGCTCGGCCTGGCGCACCAGGGCCACGGGCTGTCCCAGGAGCACATCGCGCATGGCCCCGCCGCCGCTGGCGGTAAGCAGGGAAAGGATGAACACGCCCATGAGGTCGAGCTTCTTGCGCACCCCGGCCAAAAAGCCGGACAGGGCGAAGGCCGCGCCGCCCGCCAGGGACGCGGCTCGCAGGGCCGGAGTCAGGATGTCGATGTCCACGGCCCGGCTCCTCCTTCCGGAAGCGGGGGCTCCCGGCCCCGCGCTCTTGCGCTACTTTTTGGCGGAAGCCTTCTTCCCTGTTTTTTTCGCAGAGGCCTTGGAACCCGTTTTCTTTTTTTCGGAGCTTTTCCCCGACGCTTTGGCCTTCTTCACGGACTTCGTTTTCTTGGCGGACGCACCCTTCTTTTTGGAAACCTTCGGCTCGTCGTCGCCGTCGGCTCCGCGCAGGGCGGCCTTGGCCTTCTTGCCCTTGCGCTTGGGGGCGATTTGCGGCTCCGGCTCGTCGTCCATGTCTTCCTCGTCGGTCTCCGGGGCCTTCTTGAGGGCGATCATGCCCTGCATGGCCGTGAGGTTGCGCGGAAAGATGCCCAACGAACGCAGAAACAGGGTCTGGGCCTCCTGGTTCTGGCCCTTGGCCAGCAAGGCCCAGCCCATGCCGCCCAAAGCCGCGGCGTAGGGCGTTTCCGGGTGATAGGTGCGCAGCCAGTCGAAGGACTGCAGGGCCTTGTCGTACTGGTGCTGGTGGTAGGCGCTCCAGCCCAGCTTGTCCATGAGGTGGCTCCACTTGTCCCAGGACGCCCCGGTAAGGGGCGCGCGCGGCAGCAGCCTGTCGAAGCAATTCTCGGCCAGGGCCCAGTCTCCCTGCAGGTAGGCCGTGGCCCCAAGGCCGAAGAGCGCTTCCAGGCCGCCGGGACCGCCCGCCAGAATGCGCTCGAACCCGGAACGGGCCGCGGGCAGATTCAAGGCGTACAGCTGGCTCCAGCTCAGGTCCATGGCCAGGGCCCCAAGTTCGGCATGGCGGGAAAGCAGGTCCGAAAGCTCCTGCTCATCCAAAAAGGCGGGATCGAGATTCAACCCGGCCAGGAGCTCTTCCCTGGCCTGCTCGTGCTCGCCCTGGGCCACCAGGGCGAAGGCCAGACCATAGCGCGGCCCGGCAAGCCCCTTGTCCAGGGCCACCGCGCGGCGGAAATCGCGCACGGCATCGGCCACGCGGCCTTCGTTGAGCGCGGCGAAGCCGCTGGCGCTCATGCGGTCCAGGCGCTCGTGGCGGGACTTGGGGGCCTGCTGCTGGGCGGCCACGGCCTCGCGGTCGCGGCCCTGGCGGGTGAGCAGCAGCACCAGGGCGCGCCAGTTCAGCGAATTGGTGGGATCCAGGCGCACGGCGTCGCGCAGATGGGGCTCGGCCATGTCCAAATGCCCACGCGAAAGCAGCGACAAACCGTCGCCCAGATGGGCATCGGCGTCGTCCTTGTTCACGGTGATGAGCGTCTGGAACAGCGCATGGGCCTTGTCCTCCTGCCCGGCCCAGAAGCTGGCCCAGGCCAGCGCGCGGCGTCCGGGGCGGCTATTGGGATTCTGGCGCAGGTATTCCTCAAGGTAGGGCGCTGCGGTGGTGGGGTACAGCTTGCGCGCGTAGGCCTCGCCCATCTCCAGGAACAGGTCCAGGTACTCCGGCCGCGAGCGCATGAGCTCCAGCACCTCTGGCGTGGCGGCGAAGTCCGGGCTGAGGAATATGGCTTCGGCCAAACGCTTGCTGGCCTGCTCCGCCCTGCCCTGCCGGGCCAGGGTGATGCCCATGCCGTAGGCGGCTGCGGGCAGCGTGGGATTCTGCCGACGCGCCTCGGCGAAGGCGGACAGGGCGTCGTCGTACTGCCCCAGGCGCAGCCGCGCCCAGCCCAGGCCGTTCCAGCCCGTGGTGGAGCGCTTCTCCTGGGTCACCAGGCGGAAGTATTCGGCGGCCGCGGCGTCGAACTGGGCGCGGTCGTAGAGGATGCGCGCGGCGGCCAGGCGGCTGTCCACATAGTCGGGCCGGGCGGAAAGAGCGGCGCGAAAGGCGTCGAGCGCCTTCTGGGAGTCGCCCTGGGCGAGTTCAAGGTGTCCCAGGGTGTTCAGGGCCAGGGCGTTCCTCGGCTCCGCGGCCAGCACGCGGCCCAACAGTTCCCGTGCCTGGTCCGCACGCCCGCGGGCCAGGGCGGTGGCCGCCAGCCCCACCTGCGCGCCCGTACCGCCGCCCACGGCCTTGCCCGCGCCGTGGCGGGGCGAGGCGGCGTCGGAAAAGGACTCCCAGGCGCGGTCCAGGTGTCCCAGGCGCAGGAAGCTCCAGCCCATGCCCAGCAGGCAGGCCTCGTCGCCGGGGTCCACATCGTCCAGGTAGGCGGAAAGCTTCTCCAGCGCGGCCATGTACTCGGCCTTGTGGAAGAAGGCCAAGCCCCAGTCCTTGAGCACCGGGCGCAGCACGGGATCGGCCATGACGGCGCGTTCAAGCGGGGCCGCCATGTTCGGGTCGGCGCACACCAGGCCCCGCAACGGCGCACGGGCCTCCTCGCGACGTCCCTGGGCAAGCAGCGTGCGCGCCTGGCCCAGCAACGCCTCGGAACGGTAGTGCCTGCCGCCGGTCAGCCCGGCATACAGGGCCAAGGCCGCCTCGGCCTCGCCCGCAGACTCGTGCAGGCGCGCGGCTTTGAGCCTGGCCAAATCATCGCGCGGCGCATCGCCGGGAAACGTCGAACTGCTGCGCTGCACCTCGGCCCAGGCGGCCAGGGCTCCCGCACGGTCGGAAAGCTGTGCGCGGGCGTCGCCCAGGGCCAGCAACAACTCCTTGGGCGAGCCCAGCACATCGGGACCGGGCGCGGCGGCCTCCAAAAAGGCGCGGGCCTCGCGCGGCTGGCCCCGGCCCAGGGCGATGAGCCCCAGGGCCAGCCGCGCGTCCGCCGGAACGCTCTCGCGCAGCATGTCCGGATAGGCTGGTGCGGTGCGGCTCTTGTCCAGGGCCTCGTTCAGGGCGTCCACGGCGCTCGTGGTCTCCCCGCGCGCGTAGAGCGCCCACCCCGCGCCCAGCGCGCCCACGCTGCCAAGGGCGGCATCGGCGCGAATGCGGCCGAACTGCTCCTCGGCCTCGGGCAGCAGGTTCATGCGCAGCAGGGCGAAGCCCAACACCGCGCGCGCGTGGGCGGACTCGCCGCCCTGGGACTCGAAAGACGCGGAAGGCGCGAGGGACTCCGGGGCGTTCGTCTCGCCGACGGGCGACTGCTCGGGCAGGGCGGCGCGCAGCACCTTCGCCGCCTCGGCGTAGCGGCCCTGGCGGTAGAGGTCCAGCCCCTCCACATAGGGCGACCCCGCCCAGGCCGGGACAGGCGCGGCCACAAACGCCGCGGCGGTCGCGACAAAAAGCAGGACAGGGACGATGGCGGCGAATACGGCGGACACGCGGGCGCGCATGAAGGCTCCTTGACAAGGGGGACTCGCCCGCGTTGCAGGGCGGCCAGGGCGCGACTATGCCCCAAGGCGAAGGCTTTCGTCCACCCTCTTGCGCCGCCGGGAAGGGGCTATTCCGGGTGTTTGGGTTCGGCCCCGCCGGAAGGGGCTGCCGGGCCGGAAGGTCCGAAGGGCTCGGCATCGCGCCGGACGCCCCCGCGCGACAAGGACTCCTCAAGGCTTTTGTTCAGCCGTGCCAGGGCTTGGCGCGAGGCCTCCCAGGCCTCGTTGAAGGACTGCTTCAAGGCCGCGCGCGGCGATTTCCCCGGGCGTTCGGCGTCTTGCGGCGCGGCGCCCGCGCCGTCCTGGCCCAACCGGTCGGCGCGGCGCCCGGCCTCGTCCATGGACTGCCGCAAGGCGCGAAGGTCCTCGGCAAGGCGGGCCCGCTCCTCGGCCGACTCGCGCTCCATGCGCTCCACACGGGCGCGCAGTTCGGCCAGTTCGGCATCGCGCGCGGAAGCGCCCTGCCCGGAGCAGGCGGCCAGCAGCGGCAAGGCCCACAGGGCGCACCAAACGGCGGGGCGGCGCATGGCTACAGCTTGGACAGGTCCAGGTCGCGGCGAAAATCGCCGGGAACTTCCTTCACCAAGGCCTGCCCGGCGATGGCCCTGCTGCCGTCGAAGGCCAGCGTGGGCCCGCCGTGGAGCTGCCAGCCGTTGTTCAGGGCCTCGCTTACGCGGATGCTGAAGAAGGAGTCGTCCGGGCCGGTAAGATAGCGGTACAGCTTCATGCGGACCTCGCTCAGGGGGTTTTCTTGCGCACGGGCGCGCGCGCCACGATCTTGTCGTAGTACACCTGCTCGGCCTCCAAAAAGACCGGTCTGCGGCGGCTTTCGTTGAGCTTCGTCACCAGCAGGTTCAGGCGCTGCATCTGGCGGTAGCGCTGGGCCTCGTCGTCCATGGCGGAGAGCAATTCCAGCGCGGTGTTGATCTCGCGCTCGGCCTCCAACTCCGGGGGCAGGCAGCCCGCGTTTTTGAGCACCCGCCAGGCCATCTTGAGCTCCGGCGGCACGTGGGCGTCGTCGTCCAGGTCCAGTGTCTTTCCACGACCGGGCAGGTCGTCGAACGCGCCCTGTTCCTGCGCCGCGCGAATGCGTTCCTCGGCGATCTGTTCGATGAAGGCCAGCGACAGGCTCATGGATTGATGGTGCTTCGGCCGTGGCGGAAAGTCAACCGTCGGCCGGGGCGCGTTTTTCCCTCTCCCGCCCCCTTTACAGCGGCGCAGGCGTGATTATGTGAAAGGTGTAAGGGGCGATGCGCCCCAGGCGATATGACAATCTAAACAGGAGGGAGGCGAAACCGGTGTGCAAAGCAAAAAACATCTGGCGGATTGAGCCGCCCCTCGCACAAAACGAATAGTGCGCCGCAACAAAAAGCTTCGAGGTCCAGACCATAACGGACCGGAGCCCGCCGGGTGAACCGGCAGCGGCGCACAACTCATTTTCCGCCCCCCGGCGTCAATCCCGCAGTTCAAGGAGCTTTCGATCCCCCCATGGCACCCTGGCATGTCGCCCTCATCATGGGCCTCGTGGAAGGCCTGACCGAATTCCTTCCCGTCTCCAGCACCGGCCACCTCATCCTGGCCGGGCACCTCATGAACTTCACCGGCCCCAAGGCCGAAAGCTTCGAGATCGCCATCCAGCTGGGGGCCATCCTCTCCGTGGCGGTGCTCTACCGCGACCGCTTCGCCGGGCTCCTCAAAAGCAGTCCGGCGCGGAACTTCTCCGGCCTGCGGGGCGTGCTCCTGCTCTTTTTGACCTCCCTGCCCGCCCTGGTGCTGGGCTTTTTCGCCCACAAGGCCATCAAGGCGCACCTTTTCGGGCCGCGCACCGTGGCCCTGGCCTTCGTGGTCGGCGCATTGCTGATGATGCTGGCCGAGCGCCTGGCCGCACGCACAAGCCGCGCGCGCCGCGTGGGCGGGCTGGACTCCCTCGACCCCGGCCTGGCCCTTGGCGTGGGTTTTTTCCAGTGCCTGTCGCTGTGGCCGGGCTTCTCGCGCTCCGGGGCCACCATCATGGGCGGAATGCTGCTCGGCGTGGACCGCAGGACCGCGGCCGAATACTCGTTTCTGGCGGCGGTGCCGGTCATGTGCGCGGCCGTGGGCTACGATCTGCTGAAAAGCTGGCGGCTGTTCGAAAACGGAGACCTGGGCTTTCTGGCCGTGGGCTTCGTGGTGTCCTTCATCTCGGCCATCGTGGCGGTGAAGGGCTTCATCGGGCTGGTGTCGCGCATGACGCTCGTTCCCTTCGCCCTGTACCGGCTGGCCCTGGCGCCGCTGGTATGGTATTTCTGGCCTGCCTGAATTGGATCCATCATCGCATTCGGACTGGGAGTCAGCAATGAACAACACGAATCGCCCGTTCTCCATGCGGATATTTCTGGCGGATGGCGACCCGGAAGGACTTAAAATAGTAGAAAAGTCCAACAGAACTGGGGCTGCCGTTGTTTTCTCTCGGGCCAATTTCCTGGATGCGGCCAAGCGGCGCCCCGAGTTCCAGCAAACCGGTGTTTATATTCTTGTCGGTCCGTCCGAAAAGAGTCACCTTCCAATAATATACATTGGGGAAGGAGATCCTGTTAAGCCGAGGCTTAACGACCACTATGCAAAGAAAGACTTTTGGACGTGGGGCGTCTTTTTTATCGCTAAAGACAATTCCTTGAATAAAGCTCATGTAAGATATCTTGAAAGTCGACTTATTGATATGGCCCAAGAGGCAAAACAAGCGACACTGGACAACACCAATTCGTCGGCTTCGCCAAACCTTACTGAAGCAGAAAAAGCTGACCTCGACAGCCTTCTGCACGAGGATATTCTTAACGTCTGCCCGCTTATCGGGCTTGGCGTTTTCAAGAAGGCTGATGATCGGGGCAGATCGAAGAACGTCCTTTACGCTGAACAGGGGGCAATAACAGCATCTGGACAAGAGTCGCTGACAGGTTTCACTGTTTTTAAGGATTCCATGATGCGAAAAGAAGAGACAAATACAATTCCAGCTTCTGTTCATTCCCTTCGTCAAGACATAATCGCTGCCAGTGTCGTTATTGATTCCAGCGATTATTATACTTTCACGCGAGACTACGTTTTTCCGTCTCCAAGCAGTGCGGCAGGAGTAGTCTTGGGGCGGTCAGCCAATGGACGAACGGAGTGGAAAAACAAGGCTGGCAAGACCCTGAAAGAAATCCAAACCGAAAAAGCGCCAACCTCAGCATGAGGCGACAACGCACTGTGCGAACCGCCGCCGCCCTCCCCCCAGGGGCTTGAAATCCGCCCGCCGATCCGCTATGCTGCGCTATTCGCCGAATAGCGCGCTGAATTTGCACGCCGCTTCGGCGTTCATTCTGTGAGGAGGACTTCCCAATGACCCGCAAGGACCGCACCGAGGGCATCTACAGCCGTCGCGAGGTGCTCGACGACTCCGAGCGCCGCCAATATTACCAGCTTCAGCTCAAGGACTTGCTGTCCTACGCCTACCGCTATTCCGAGGACGTGAAAAAGCGCTTCGACCGCGCCCAGTTCAACGTGGACAAGTTCAAGGCGCTCTCCGACCTCAAGCACGTGCCCATCCTCAAGAAGAAGGAGCTCATCTTCCTGCAGAGCATGGGCCCGCGCCTGGGCGGTCTGTTGACCAAGGACCTGGGCGAGCTGCGGCGCGTGTTTTTGTCCCCCGGCCCCATCTTCGATCCCGAAGACCGCATGGACGACTACTGGGGCTGGACCGAAGGCTTCTACGCCGTGGGCTTCCGCCCCGGCGACGTGGCGCAGATCACCCTGCCCTACCACATGGCCCCGGCCGGCCTCATGTTCGAAGAGCCGCTCAAAAACCTGGGCTGCGCGGTGATCCCCGCCGGTCCCGGCAACACCAGCTCCCAGCTGGACATCATGCAGAAGCTGCGCGTCACCGGCTACATCGGCACGCCCAGCTACCTGCTGCACCTGGCCCAGAAGGCCGAGGAAATGGGCCTTTCGCTGCGCAAGGACCTGTTCCTTGAGGTGGCCTTCGTCACGGGCGAAAAATTCTCCGAGAAAATGCGCACCCAGCTGGAGAAGAAGCTCGACTGCGTCATGCGCCAGGGCTACGGCACGGCGGACGTGGGCTGCATCGGCTACGAGTGCTTCCACAAATGCGGCCTGCACCTCTCCAACCGCGCCTTCGTGGAGATCTGCCACCCGGACACCGGCATCCCGCTCAAGGACGGCGAGGTGGGCGAGATCGTGGTCACCGCCTTCAACAAGACCTACCCGCTCATCCGCCTGGCCACCGGCGACCTGGGCTACATCGACCGCGCGCCCTGCCAGTGCGGCCGCACCAGCCCGCGGCTGGGCAACATCGTGGGCCGTGTGGACACCACCGCCCGCATCAAGGGCATGTTCGTGTACCCGCACCAGGTGGAGCAGGTCATGGCCAGGTTCGAGGAAATCAAACGCTGGCAGATCGAAGTCACCAACCCCGGCGGCATCGACGAGATGGTGCTCTCCATCGAGGCGGGCGCCTTCAAGCGCGAGGACGAGCTGCTGCACACCTTCCGCGAGCGCATCAAGCTGCGCCCCACGCTCAAGATCCTGGCCCCCGGCACCCTGCCCCCGCAGATCCGGCCCATCGAGGACAAGCGCACCTGGGACTAGCCGCGCCACACGAGTTGACGCAAGAGCCGACGGGATTCGCCCGTCGGCTCTTTTTTTGGCCCGCTGCCTTGCCCCTGGGAAAAACGCTGCGGAGCGGCCTTACGCGGACTCGCCTGGCTCCATGTGGATGGTGACGCGCACCAGCTGCGGCAAACGCGTGCGCAGGGCGGCCTCCAGGGCGCTGGCGCGCTCATGCGCCTGGACGATGGGCGTGTCCGCGTCCATGCGGCAATGGAAGGAGGCGGACAGACGCGCGCCCGAACGCAGGATGCTCAAGCCGTGCATGTCGCACACGCCAGGGGTCTGCTCCACCACCTCGGCCACGGCCCGGCGCAGAATCCCGGCGCTCTCCGGATCGTCCGGCGCGGGCTCCGGGTGCGCGCCCACGGGCTCGATGTGCGTGGTGACGCGGCCCATGCCCCCCATCTCCCGCCGGATGGCGTCCTCCAGGGCGCTGACGCGTTCGTGCGCCTGGGCCAAGGTAAGGGACTCGGGCACCTCGGCGTGCAGATTCAGCACCAGCTCGCCAGACACCGTGCGCAGGTCCAAATCGTGCACGGCAAGGCCGAAGCGGCCCGCCAGCGCCTGGGCGCGTTCAAGCAGGCCCGCCGGGCCGTCCTGTCCGGGCGAAAGTTCCACCAGCACCTCCGCGCCGGGAACAACGCCCTGCGCGGCCTCGCGTGCCTGGCGCGCCACCTCGTGGGCTTCCTCCACACCAAGGCCCACGCGCACGGAAAGCAGCATGTCCACAAAGGCCTGGGGGCCGCTTTGGCGCACGCGCACCCGGCCCACGGAAAGCACCTCCGGCAGCGCGGCCACTGCCCGCCCGACGCCGTCCTGGGCGTCCTCAACCCCGGCGTCCAGCAGCACATCCACGGCCTGCCTGCCCAGGCGCAGCGAAACCCACAGCACGATGCCGCTCACGGCAAGCGCCGCCAGGGAATCCGCCCGGTTCAGCCATGGGGCCAGCGGCGAGGCCGGGTCCAGGCGTTCCGCCAGGGCCAGGGCGAGCAGCCCGGCCAGCACCACCAGCGAGGACCAGATGTCCGTGGCGAAATGCAGGCCGTCGGCCATGAGCGCCTGGCTGTTGTGCTTTTTCGCCGCTGCCAGCAACATGCGCGAGCGGGTGTAGTCCACCGCGATGGACACCAGCATGACGCCCACCGCCCAGACGCTGGCCTGTACCGGGACGGGGTGCAGCAGGCGCTCCACGGCCTCCACGGCGATCCAGGCGCAGGTGGCCAGCAGCAGCAGGGTCTCGGCCAGGGCGGAAAGGTTCTCCACCTTGCCGTGTCCGTATGGGTGCCTGTGGTCCGGCGGGCGGGCGGAAAGCCGCACCGCGTACAGGGTCATGCCGGCGGCCACCAGGTCGAGCGCGCTGTGGGCGGCCTCGGAGAGCACGCCCAGACTGCCGGAGCCGACGCCCACGACAATCTTGAGGGCCGTAAGGGCCAAGGCGGCCACCACCGAGGACAGCGCGGCGGAGTGCTTCTCGCGCTGGGCCTGGGCGTCACTCTGCAAGGCTGTGTCGCTCATGGCTTGCTCCTACGCCGGTGGACGCGGAGGCGTCAACGCGCCGGGGCGTCAACGCCGCGCTCGGCGCGCAGGGGAAAGCGCAGGGTGAACACCGCGCCGGAGTTGCTTTCCGCTGTGATCTGGCCGTGCAGCTGGTCGGCAAGGGACCAGACCAGCTGCATTCCCAGGGTGCCGCCGCACTCGGGATCGAAGTCCGGCGGCAGACCGCGCCCGTTGTCGCGCACGGTGAGGGTCGCCAGGCCATCGGCCACGCGGCCCGTCACGGTCACCATGCCCGAGACGGTCTCCGCAAAGGCGTGCTTCAACGCATTGGTCAACAGCTCGTTGCACAACAGCCCCAGGGGCACGGCCTGGTCCACGGGCAGGGAAAGCTCGTCCAGGTCCAGCTGAAAACGCACGCGCCCCGCCCCGGCCATGCCGGAAAGCACGCGGTCGGCCAGGCGTTCCAGGTAGCGGCGAAAGTCCACCTGGGCCAGGCTCTCGGACTGGTACAAATCCTCGTGCACAAGGGCCATGGACATGATGCGCGCCCGGCTCACGCTCACCAGCTCCTGCATGGCCGGATCGTCGATGTCCCTGGCCTGCAGGCTGAGCAGGCTGGAGATGATCTGCATGTTGTTCTTCACGCGGTGGTGGATCTCGCGCAGCAGCACCTCCTTTTCCCGCAGGGAGGCGAGGGTGCCGCGCTCGGCGCGCAGACGCAGAATCTCTGCCGAGGCACGCAGGGCGAACAGCCGCAAGATGGCCACAAGGGTCTCGTCGGCCCCCATGGGCTGCCTGCTCATGACGGAAAGATGCCCGATCTTCCCGCCGTGGGCGTCGAGGATGGGCACGCCGAGGTATCCCTGGATGTCCTGCCCGGCCAGGGCCGGGTTCTTCGGAAAGCGCAGCGTGGCTTCCTCTTCGATGAGCAGGAACCCGTCGCGGGGAATGTCTCGTCCGGGCGAATCGGCCAGGGGGAAATCGCCCGCGGGAACGATGGCCCCGCCCACGGCCAAGGCCAGAGGCCTGACCATGCCCGCCGGGGAGTCCAGATATTCCCCGGCGAAGGCGGCGGGCAGGTCCAGCACGGCGACCAGGCGCGCGGTAAGCGTTTCAAAGAACTCCCGCCCGGTGGCGGTCGCGGTGTCGTCCAGCAGGGAACGCAGCACGGCCTCGTTGCGCTTGCGCTCGCGGATGTCGCGGCCGGTGCCGAAGACGAGATCGCCCCCGCCAGCGCGCACCAGGCTCATGGTCAGTTCCTTGGGCACAATGGCGCCGGAGCTGTGACGGTGCCGCGTCTCCAGGGTCAGCGGACCCTGGCCGGACAAGTGCTCCAGCAATTCCCGCCAGTGTTCGGGGCGGTGGTCGGCGTCAAAGTCGAGCACGCTCCTGCCCACAAGCTCCTGGCGCTCGTAGCCAAGGCTTTTGGCCGCACGCTCGTTCACGTACACCAAATGTCCCTGCGTATCAGCCCAGAAAATCTCGTCCCCGGCCTTGTCCACGGCAAACTGGGTGCGGGCCAGGCGCTCCAGAACGGCCTCGCGCTCGGCCTCGCGCCGGGAAAGCTCCTCGCCCATGCGGTCCACTGCGCGGGCCAGCATGTCCAGTTCGTCCGGCCAGCGCGAGGCCTTGCGCCCCGGCACGACCGCGCGTGCGGAAAGGTCGCCCCTGGCGAAGCTGCCCGCCACCCCGGCCAACCGCTCAATGCGCTCGGCAAAGACCCGCCTGCCCGTGAGCCAGGCGGCGGCGGCAGCCAAGGCGACCGCCAGGGACAGGCTCACCAGGTTCCAATACAGCATGGCGCGCGCGCCCTTGCGCACCTCGCTTTCAACCAGCGTCGCCATCACATACAAATACGGCGGCTCCCCGTCCGCCAGCCGCGACCGCTGCACGAAAAACAGCCGCTGCCGACCATCGATCCCCACATCGCTGAAGGAGCCGCCCCCCGACGACAGGTGCCGCCATATGCGCTCGGTCACGGGCTCGCCCCGTGGGTAGACCCCGGGCCTGGGATCGGGGAAATGGCGGTTGAACAGCCGCAACCCCGCATGGTCGACCATGAACACCGTGGACCCCGGCGGCAGCGAGATGCCGCGCGCGGCCTCCTCGAAGACATCGAGTTTGAGCCCGGTGGACACAACGCCCGCCAGAGCGCCATCCTGGCCGAACACGGGATGCCCGCACACCAGCACGTCGTGCCCCGTGGTGCGGCTCTTGCGGTAACCGCCCACGGCGAAGAAGCGCGAGGACAGCACCCGGCCGAAGTAGGCGGAGTCGCGCAGGTTGACCGGGGTGCGCGTCCTGCTTGCCGAGGCCAGCACATCGCCCGAAAGGTTCGCAAGCACCACGTCGCTGTAAAGCGGATTGGCGGCAAGCAGTTCCCGGAACAGCGGCTCGCAGGCCCTGGCGTCCAGCCGGCGCACGGCGGGCAGCCGCGCCAGGGTGGCCAGAAACTGCCGCGCCCCGGCGGTGAGGTGCTGCTCCCGCTGGGCCAGGTCGCGGCTGATGCGCCCTGCCTCCAACTCGGCGTCGCGCAGGGCGTGCCGCTCCGCATGAAGGCCGGTGTACAGGGCCAGGCCCAGGGCGGGCAGGCTGGCCAGCACCACCAGAAACAGCAGCTTCTGGCGGATGCTCAGCATGGGCCTGTCGGCCTTGGCGGGCGTGCTCATGGCGCGTATCCCTCCATGCGCGGAGACGGAGATGGGAACAGTCCATATACACCGCAGGCGGAGAGCCCGCAAGGGAGCCCCGCCCCTTTTGTATTGAGCTTTCCCATACAAAGTGATAAAAACTCCTGATTACTTCAACTTCATCGGGCCCCCGCACGCGTTGCCCTACAATCCCAGGAGCTTCTCATGCACACTGATTCCGCCACCGGCATTCAGGTCCGCCTCATGGCCTCCACGGCGGCCCTGGCCCTCGGAGGCGCCGCGTCCTTCGCCTACGGGCTGTCCACGGACTCCTCCGTTCTGGTCCACAGCCTGCTCTTCTGCCTTACGGCCCTTGCGGCCGCATACCTGGCGTGGACCGTGCTCGCAGGGCTCATGCGGCCCCTGCTCGCCCTTCGCCGCTATGCGGACGAAATCGCTGAAGGCCGCCAGACTTCCTGCCCGGACGGCCCCATGCCTGAAGAAATGGCCGGACTGCGCAACGCCCTGCGCCGCGTGGTGCAGCACCTGGACGAAGCCGCGGCAGCCGCCCGCGAAAAAGAGGCCGAGGCGGACCGGCGTTCCGCCGAGATGGAGCGCACCCTGGCCGAAACCCGCACGGCAGAGGCCAGCGTGCGCCAGCTGCTGGAGGACATGAACGCCGCCTCGCGCAAGGCCGGTGACGCAGCCACGCGCATTTTTTCCGCCGTACGCGAGCTGAACGACAACATGGAGCAGGTGGGCCGAGACGTGGTGGTCCAGCGCGAGCGGGTGGAATCCACCACGCTGGCCATGGACCAGATGAACGAGGCCATTCTTGAAATCGCCCGCAACACCGGCAGCGCGGCCGAAAGCGCAGAGCGCTCCAAGGGCAACGCCCAGGCCGGGGCCAGCGGCGTGCGCGAGGCCGTGGGCAGCATCGCCCGCGTGAAGCAACGCATCCTGGCCCTGAAGGAGACCATGACCTCCCTTGGCGCGCAGGCCGAAGGCATCGGCCAGGTGCTGGGGGTCATCTCCGACATCGCCGACCAGACCAACCTGCTGGCGCTCAATGCCGCCATCGAGGCCGCGCGCGCGGGCGACGCCGGTCGCGGCTTCGCCGTGGTGGCCGACGAAGTGCGCAAACTGGCCGAAAAGACGCAAACCGCCACCAAGCAGGTGGGCGACTCCCTGCGCTCCATCCAGGACCGCGCGCGGGAGAACGTTGTGGCCGTGGACGAGGCTGCGGGCGACATCGTGGAGAGCTCGCGTCTGGCGGAGGATTCCGGCCGGGCCATGGAGGAGATCGTCAGCATCGTGCAGCAGACCGCCCTGGAGGTGGCCTCCATTGCCACCGCCAGCGAGGAGCAGTCCGCCACCAGCGAGGAGATCAACCGCTCCGTGGCCGAGGTGAACCAGGTGGCCCGGCAGACGGCCCAGAGCGTGGAGCACTCCACCCGCGTGGTGGTGGAAATCTCCAGCCTGGTGGAGGATCTGGACTCCGTCATCCAGGCCATGGCCAGCGGCAAGCTCGCCGGGGTGGCCTCAAGCGACCAGCTCATGACCTGGACCGACGACCTTTCCGTGGGCATCCGCCTCATCGACGAACAGCACAAGGTGCTGCTTGGGCTCATCAATGAGCTGCACGCGGCCATGCGCGCCCGCAAGTCCGACGCGGTGCTCGTGGGCGTGGTGGAGCGCCTCAAGGACTACACGGTGAAGCACTTCGGCCAGGAGGAGGAGTACTTCGACCGTTACGGCTACCCGGAGACCAAGGCCCACAAGGAGATCCACGCCAAACTCGTGCAGCAGGTGCTGGACTTCGAGGCCGGGCTCAAGAGCGGCAAGGCCAAGGTCACCATGGACATCATGCGCTTCCTCAAGGACTGGCTGGTGAAGCACATCATGGGCACGGACAAGAAGTACACCGAGTTCCTGCGTTCCAAGGGCCTGCGCTAGGCATCGCCTTGCAGGACGCCGCCCACCGCCTTCGCCATCCGGCAGATTGGCGGTGCGCTTTGTAACAGTACGCACTTCTTATAGATATTGCAAAAGGCCAGCGGGGCGACTCGCTGGCCTTTTGCTTTGCCCTGGTGCGGCGGCCCTGTGTGCAACACTCCCAGGCGCAAGCCCTTGGCTTGTCGCGCCGTGACGCCCGCTCCCACGCCAGCCCCGGGCACGGCTCCAACGCCACGGCCTGTCAACAGGGGATTCTTGTCCTTTTCCCGGTCAAAGACGGGCCATTTTTGTCCGCCACATACGGCACATGCTATATTCCATTGAAAGACCAAAGGAGGCCGGATATGGAAACAGGCAGTGCGGATCAGCGGATGTGGACCAGGCCGAGCGCGTGCGGGCCATGGGTCGCGACCCGAACACGTTTTACATCCACGCAGGAAAAAAGGACCCCAATGACCGAAGCGCCTCCCAGGGTTGCATCATCATGGAGAAAAGTGTGAGGAAATCCATCATTGAACTCCAAGGAGCGAAAATCCGTGTTGTGCGCTAGACGAATCCTGCTTGTGGCGTGGTGCACTCTGCTCGTTTGCCCAAATTCGGCTTTGGCCGGGCTTTGGGCGCACGGGTCGGAACACAAAGACCGCTGGCCTTCCAGTCCGTCTGCCTTTTACTCTGACTATGCCCTAATTGGTGGTAAACGGACCTATAGTTACAAAGATACGTTGGTTTCAGACGCGGCTTTCGACCGCATCTTCGACGAGCGGCACGACCGGTTTATCGGCTTCGGGCCGGAGGGCGACGCCACGCTTACCGTGGACGAGAGCCTGCGCGCCGATGTGGAGGCAGCTCTCGGCAGAACCACGCGCCTGAACCTGGGCGGCTACGAGGAACGCGTGCTCTGCTACGCGTCCTCCCGCCCCGGCGACGACACCGTGGCGCTGTTCACGCTCTCCAAATGCCCGGAAAACTGCCAGCGCGTGAGCGAAATCCAGATTCGCGCCAGAAAGCGCGAGGTGCGCGTGCTTTCGAAGTGCGCAAAGGTTCCGGGCGTCCATGCGGGCATCGCCACGCAGTCGGGCCTGCATCTCGGCATGACGGGCGCGGAGGTGGAGGCGGTGCTGGGCACGCCGCAGCACATCCAGAAAGGCTTGCAGGGGACCATGTGGTTCTATGCGGCGAGCGTGAGCGTGGCCATGAGCCGCGAGGAGGCTGCGCGACGGGGTTTCCCCGGCGTGGAGCATAAGCCCGTGCCCGGCACCAGCTATTGCCCGACGCCCGGCTTCGACAAATTCATCGTGCTCTGGCTGCGCGAAGGCCGCGTGAGCGCCTGGCGCGTGTGGCTGGACTGGGGGCTGTGAGCCGCTGGCACACGGACGACGGCCGCAACGGGCCGGGGCCACGCATTCCGGCGCGTCCGGCAGCAGGGGCGACCCGGCGGCCGTTTCCTGCGGCTACTGCGCCGGTGGGATCTCGGGGGACGCGGCGGCCACGTCCTGCGCCAGCCCGGCGGCCTGCGGCGCAAGCACCAGACGCTGGCGCGAAAAGGCCAGCACCGTTGCCGACAGGCAGCTGAGGTACCCCGTAAGCCCGGCGCTGAGCAGAAACCAGGGCGCCAGGACCACATTGCCCAGGGCGCGCAACAGCACGCCCCCCAGCAGTTCCATGGCCACGCCCGCTCCCAGCATGGCGAGGAACGGCAGGAACAGCGCCCAGCCGATGCGCCACATCCGGCCCCTGGTCTCGCGGAAGGCCGCGCGCAGCGGCTGTTTTTCGCGCCGCGCCACGGCCATGCTCAGGTACACGAAGCGGAAGAACACGCACAGCGACGCGCAAGCGATGGCGAGGATGCCAAGCGCCAGCATGATGCCGCGCGCTGCGGACAGCTTCTGGACATCGCCACTTCCGGTCATGGCGAAAACCAGGCCGAGGGAGAGGGCCGCGGTGGGCAGCCACACGGCGAGCCCGGCCAGCAGCCAGGACCACAGGTCGCGCAGGAAACGCCAGTCGAGCCAGAGCCTGCGGAAGGTGAGACGCGGGTCCGGAGCGCCCTGCACCAGGTCGTAAATCAAGAACTCCGCGGGGAGAAACAGGAGGCCGAAGAGGCGCGGGCTCCATACGCTGGCCTCCTCCAGGCCCTTGAGGCCGCGTGGAATCCCCAGCTCCGCAAGCGCAATGCAGACCAGGGTCGACACAAGCACAGGCACAAGCACGGTCATCCGCATGAGGGGGATGTCCCGCACGGCCTGCCAGCTGAAACGCAGGCTGTCGCGCAAAAGGCCGGGTTCATGTGGGGGCACGGCGGCTCCTGTAGTGTGGTGTTGCATATCGAATTGTGTACCATACCTGTTGCCCCCGCACCGCGTCAATGGCCATGCGGCCGCGCCAGCCGCTCTTTTCCTTTGATTTCCGCCCCCCGTGGGTATAGAGGGAGCTGGTGGTCCCATAGACTTCCCCATCACCCGCAGCTGGCGCGGAGGGCAGAGCCGTGGCGCAAATAAACGCCTTCTTCAGCATGTTGCACGAGTACGGCGGCAGCGACCTGCACCTGGCCAGCGGCTCCCAGCCGCTCTTGCGCCTGCGCGGCCAGCTCACCCGGATCAAGTACAAGGCCCTGGAGCACGAGGAGCTCAAGGCCATGCTGTACGAGATCACGCCCGAGCCCAAGATCAAGCAGTTCGAGGAGACCGGCGACGTGGACTTCGCCCACGAGCTGCCCGGCGTGGCCCGCTACCGCGTGAACTACTTCATGCAGCACCGGGGCATCTCCGCCGTGTTCCGCGAAATACCGCAGACCATCCTCACGGTGGAGCAGCTGGGCCTGCCCGACCGGCTGCGCGACCTGGCCATGCTGAACAAGGGCCTGGTGCTGGTCACCGGCCCCACCGGCAGCGGCAAGAGCACCACCCTGGCCGCCATCATCGACCACGCCAACAAGAACCGGCGCGACCACATCCTCACCATCGAGGACCCCATCGAGTTCGTGCACCAGCCGCAAGGCTGCCTGATAAACCAGCGCGAGGTGGGCCGCGACACGCACAGCTTCAAGGCCGCCCTGCGCGGGGCCCTGCGCGAGGACCCGGACATCATCCTGGTGGGCGAAATGCGCGACCTGGAGACCATCCGCCTGGCGCTGGAGGCCGCGGAGACCGGGCACCTGGTCTTCAGCACCCTGCACACGCAAAGCGCCCACAAGACCATCGACCGCATCATCGAGGTGTTCCCCGAGGACTCCCAGGCGCAGGTGCGCGCCAGCCTGGCGGAATCGCTGCGCGCGGTGGTCTCCCAAACCCTGTTCCGCCGCGTGGACAAGCCCGGCCGCGTGGCCGCCCAGGAGATCCTGATCGGCATTCCCAGCGTGCGCAACATGATCCGCGAGGCCAAGACCCACCAGCTGCCCAGCGTGCTGCAAACCGGGCGCGAGGCCGGAATGCAGACCCTGGACGACGAGATCTGCCGCCTGCTGGAGACGCGCGTCATCGCGCCGGAGGACGCCCTGGCCCAGGCCCAGAACAAGGAGAAGGTCCAGGCCGCGATAGAAAAGCTGGGAGGCGCGGCATGAGCGGCATGACCCGGCAGCAGTTCGACGGCCTCATGACCCAAGTGCTGGACCAGCACCCGGAGGTGGCCGACATCATCATCACCACGGGCAAGGCCATCCAGGCCGAGGTCCACGGCGAGCTCAAGGACGCCGTCACCGCGCCGGACCTGGGCAGGCTCTCCCCGCTCTTGACCAAGGCCATGGCCCTGGCCCTCATGGGCGAGAACGCGCGCCTGCAAAAGGCCCTGGCCTCCAAGGGCTCCTGCGACCTCTCCTACGCCCTGCCGGGCAAGGGCCGCTTCCGCGTGAACATCTTCAGCCAGCGCGGCAGTCTGGCCCTGGTCATGCGGCGGCTGCCCTCGCGCATTCCCAGCATGGAAGAACTGGGCCTGCCGGGGGCCTTCCGGGACATGGCCGTGGAGAAGAACGGCCTCATTCTCGTCACCGGCGGCACGGGCTCGGGCAAGTCCAACTCGCTGGCCGCGCTCATCGACCGCATCAACGAAACCCGCGCCGGGCACATCGTCACCCTGGAAGACCCGGTGGAGTTCACCCATCCGCATAAAAAAGGCACGGTGAACCAGCGCGAGCTGGGCATCGACTTCGACACCTTCGCCTCCGGCCTGCGCGCGGCCTTCCGGCAAGGGCCCAAGGTCATTCTGGTGGGCGAAATACGCGACCCCGAGACCATGGAAATTGCGCTGCAAGCGGCGGGCACCGGGCATTTGGTGCTCTCCACCCTGCACACCACGGACGCAGGCGCCACGGTGAACCGCATCCTGGGGCTCTTTTCGCCCTCCGAGGAGCGCCTGGTCCGGATGCGCCTGGCCGAGAGCCTGCGCTATGTGGTGTCGCAACGGCTTTTGCCCCGCGAGGGCGGCGGGCGCGTGGCCGCCTTCGAGGTGATGAAGAACACCCTGCGCATCAAGGAGCTCATCCTGCAGGGAGAGAGCGGCGACAAGACCTTCTACGGCGTGCTGGAACAGGGGGCCGCCTTCGGGATGCAGACCTTCGACCAGCATTTCCTGACGCTCTACGAGGCCGGGCTCGTCACCGAGGAGACGGCGCTTCTGTCCGCCAGCGACCGCTCGCGCCTGGGGCAGATGATCGACACCCTCAAAGCCCGGCGCGGCGACCAGTCCACCAGCCTGGTGCTGGAGGGCCTGGAGGAGGAGCCCGGCGCCAAGTAGACCTTGCGCTTTTTTTCCCAAATTCTTCGCCAAACAGGTTCACACCCTGCTGTTTTTGCGGTATGCAAAAACCGAAAGAAACCAGGGCGTCCTGAGGCGGGCGTCCGGCACCTTTAAACGCGCAGGAGGACCAGTCATGGCGGAGTACACGCAGCAGGACCTGCCGGTCCACATCCACACCGAGGATCTCGTCCGGCTCGACGACGGCACCACCATCCGCTACGAAACCAGCGGAGAGGCCAAGGACATCATGCTCAACGACGACTTCAACGCCGCCTGCCAGCTGTTCCCGGGCAACGAATTCATCGTCAACGCCGGCGGAAAGGACTTCCGCGTCAGCACCAGCTACGAGGAAAACTGCCTCGTGGAAGCCGTCTGACCGACACCCACTCCACGGCGGCCGCGAAAACACCGGAACGGCGGCCGCCGTTCATCCCACGCTCCCGGAGCCGCGCATGAACAAGCATCTGCTCGTCACCATCTCCGAAGACTCCAGCGCCCAGCGCGGCCTGCGCTTCGTGTGCGCCTTTTTCAAGCAAAAGGACGATGTCCGCCTGACCCTGTTCAACACCGCTCCCGCGCCTCCGGCCGTCTGGGGCGAGGAGGCCAGCTACGAGAGCCTGCGCCAGAACGAGGCCGACGCCGAGGCCATAATCCGCTCCGGCAAACGCGCCATGTCTCAGGCCAGGGAGATTTTCGTCACCGGCGGCTTCAACCCCGCCCAGGTGGATGACAAGATCGTGGCGCGCAACTTCTCCCGCATCGGCGACATCATCAAAGAAGGCGAAAGCGGCCTGTACGATGCCGTTGTCTTTGGCCGACGCGCCATGCTCAAGCTGGAGAACTTTCTGGACAAGAGCGCCAGCGAGGAGATGCTGGAGGCCAGGTTCGCCTTTCCCCTGTGGCTGTGCCGCGACGTGGACTACACGCGCCACGGGGTGCTTCTGTGCGTGGACGACTCCGAGGCCTTCCGCCGCATGGCCGACCATGTGGGCTTCATCCTGCGCGGGGAAACCGCGCACCCGGTGACCTTGCTGCGGGTGGTCAAGAAGGCAGAGGCCGACGCCCGGCCCGAAGGGCTCTTCGGCGACGCCATAGGCCTGCTGGAGGAAAACGGCTTTCCCTCGCGGCTCATCCGCACCCGGCTCGTTGTCGCGGACGACGTGCCCGAGGCCATCATGCGCGAGAGCGACGAGGGGAGATACGCCGCCGTGGCCGTGGGCCGCACAGGGATGCGCAAGGGGCCGCTGGCGCGGCTCTTCGCCACCTCGGTCACCCACGCCCTGTTCCGCAAGCTCACCGGCGCGGCCCTCTGGGTAAGCAGGTAGCGCCCAGGCGCACGAAAAAAGGCCCCACCGGAACGCTCCGACGGGGCCTTGTGTCTCTTTTTCCCACACCCGCAAGGGGCTACACGTCCATGCGCTCCTGGTCGCGAGCGCGGATCTCGGCGCGCTTGATCTTGCCGCTGATGGTCTTGGGCAGTTCGCCCACGTACTCGATGATGCGCGGGTACTTGTACGGCGCGGTCACGGCCTTGACGTGGTCCTGCAACTCCTTGGTCAGTTCGTCGCCCGGGGTGAAGCCCGCGGCCAGCACCACCGTGGCCTTGACCGCCATGCCGCGCACGGGGTCGGGCACGCCGGTGACGGCGGCCTCCACCACGGCCGCGTGCGACACCAGCGCGCTTTCCACCTCAAAAGGCCCGATGCGGTAGCCCGAACTCTTGATGAGGTCGTCGGTGCGGCCCAGGAACCAGAAGTAGCCGTCCTCGTCCACCCAGGCTTTGTCTCCGGTGTGGTAGAACCCGCCGCGCACCACCTTGGCCGTGCGCTCGGGCTCGTCCAGGTAGCCGCAGAACAGGCCGGGCACGCCCTTGGTGGTCTGGCCGTCCTTCAGGCGGATGCAGATCTCCCCTTCCTCGCCCGGCGGGCAGGGCTGGTCGTCATCGTTCAGAAGCACGATGTCCCAGCCGGGCATGGGCTTGCCGATGGAGCCGGGCTTGGGCTGCATGAAGGGCAGCGTGCCCACCTGCATGGCGGTTTCCGTCTGGCCGTAGCCTTCGAAAATGGGCAGACCGAGCGTTTTCTGCCAGGCGTGGAACACGGAGTCGTTCAGCAGCTCGCCCGCCGTGGTGCAGTGCCGCAGGTTGGAGAGGTCGAAGGCTTTCAAGTCCTCGCGCACCAGGAAGCGGTAGATGGTGGGCGGGGCGCAAAAGGTGGTGATCTTGTGCTCCGCCATGACGCGCAGCAATTCCGCCGGTTCGAACTTGCCCCGGAAGTCCCACACGAAGATGACGCCCCCGGCGATCCACTGGCCGTAGAACTTGCCCCACACGCTCTTGCCCCAGCCCGTGTCCGACACGGTGAGGTGGATGTCGCCGGGCTCCAGGTCGTGCCAGTAGACGCCGGTGGTCACATGGCCCAGGGGGTAGGTGTGGGCGTGCAGCACCATCTTGGGCATCCCCGTGGTGCCGCTGGAGAAGAAGATGCACATGGGGTCGTCGCCGCCGGGGGTCTCCGCCGTGCGGGGAAAATCCTCCGCGCCGGATTCCAGCAGGGCGTCGAAGTCCTCCCATCCGGCCGGGGCCTTGGCGTGTCCCGTGCCGGAGGGGATGTCGACGAGCAGCTTCAGCGTGGGGCACTTGTGCGCCGCGGCCTCCACCCGTGCGGTGAGCGAGTCCTCGCAGATGACGCAGGACACCTTGGCGAAGTTCACGCGGAACTCGATGTCGTGCGCGGTCAACAGCGAGGGCGAGGGAATGGGCAGCGCGCCGATGCGCGAGAGCGCCAGCATGGTGACCCAGTATTCCAGGCGGCGGTAAAGAATGAGCATGACGCGGTCGCCCTTCTTGACGCCCTTGGCCGCCAGCGCGCTGGCGAGCTTCATGGACTGGCGGCGAAAATAGCCGAAGGAGAGCTCGCGGCGCGCGTGGTCGTTGTCCACATGGATGAGGGCGAGGTCGTCGGGGCCTTCCGCGGCGCGGACATCAAGGAAATCGTAGGCGAAGTTGTATTTTTCCGGCACGTCGAGCCGGTACTGGCTCATGAAGTCGCGGTAGCGGCCGGGGCGGATCTTGTCGAAGCGTTTCACTGTCATGGTGCGGCTCCTCATCCCGGTTCAGAGGATGACGTCGAGGAACACGGCCTGCTTGTCGTCCAGGCCGCGCAGGGCATGTGGGGTCTGCGAGTCGAAGTAGAGGCTGTCGCCGGGATCCAGGGCCAACACGTCCTCGCCCAGGCGCAGCTCCAGGCGGCCTTCCAGCACGTGGATGAACTCCTGCCCGGAGTGGACCACCAGGTTCATGTCCTCCGGCTTCTTGGGCGGCACGGTGATGAGAAACGGCTCCATCTTGCGGCCGGAGAAGCGGTAGGCCAGGGACTTGTAGTCATAATCCTTGCGGCGCTCCACGGAGAGACCCTCGCCATGGCGCACCAGGGAGTAGCCCTTGAGGTGCGGCTCCACGCCGCTGATCAGCACGGTCAGGTCCACGTGGCAGGCCTGCGCCACCTTCATCAGAAAGCCCACGGGGATCTCGGTCTCGCCCGCCTCGTACAGGGCCGCCTGCTCCGGCGTCACGCCGGTCTTGGCGGCCAGGTCCTCAACGCTCATGTCCAGGGCGTCGCGCAGGCCGCGCAAGCGCGGGGCGATGTCCTTGTGTGCCTGTTCCATGTGCATAGCGCTCTTCCGCTCCTTAACGTTTAGACCTTCGGGGGCTCCTGCATGGCCTCGGGGAACATCTTGGCCGCCTGTTCGCGCAGCTTGTACTTCTGGATCTTGCCGCTGGCGGTCATGGGATAGGCCTCCACAAAGGCGATGTACTTGGGAATCTTGTACCGGGCGATCTGTCCCCGGCAAAAGTCCTGCACATCCTCCGGCTCCATGCGCACATCCGGCTTGAGGATGACGAAGGCGCCCACTTCCTCGCCGAACTTGCGGCTGGGCACGCCCACCACCTGCACGTCCAGGAGGCCCTCCATGCGGTAGAGGTACTCCTCGATCTCGCGCGGGTACACGTTCTCGCCGCCGCGGATGATCATGTCCTTGAGCCGCCCGGTGACGGTGACGTAGCCGTCCTCGTCCATGACGCCCAGGTCGCCGGAGTGCAGCCAACCGTCCATGTCGATGGCCTTGGCCGTGGCCTCGGGATTGTTGTAGTAGCCCTTCATGACGTTGTAACCCCGGCAGCAGATCTCGCCCACGACGTTGCGCGGGGACTCCTGGCCGGTCTCCGGGTCTTTTATCATGACCTCGATGGCGGGCATGGCGCGGCCCACCGTCTCGGTCATCTGGCGGATGGAGTCGCCGATGCGGGTCTGGGTCATCACCGGGCTGCCCTCGGTCAGGCCGTAGCAGATGGTGATCTCGCGCATGTTCATCTCGTTCATGGCGCGCTTCATGAACTCTATGGGGCAGGGCGACCCGGCCATGATGCCGGTGCGCAACGAACCGAAGTCGAAGCGCTTGAAGAGCTTGTGCTCCAGCATGGAGATGAACATGGTGGGCACGCCGTACACGGCGGTGCACTTCTCTTCCTCGATGCTCGTCATGGCCATGACCGGATCGAAGTTCTCCAGCAAAACCATGGCGACGCCGTGGTTGATGCAGGCCATGACGCCCAGCACGCAGCCGAAGCAGTGGAACAGCGGCACGGTGAGGCAGAGCCGGTCCTTCTCGGAAAAATGCTGGTTCGCGCCGATCCAGTAGCCGTTGTTGCCGATGTTGTAATGGGTAAGCTGCACGCCCTTGGGAAAGCCCGTGGTGCCGCTGGTGTACTGCATGTTCACCACGTCGTGCGGGGAAAGGCTCTTCTGCCGCGCCTCGTACTCCTCCGGGCCGGTCATGACGCTCATGGCCTGCACCTCGTGCATGGAGTACATGCCGCGGTGCTTCTCGGCCCCAAGGAAGATGACGCGCTTCAGGTGCGGAAAGCGCTCGCACTTGAGGCGGCCGCGCTCCATGGTCTTGAGCTCCGGGGCCAGCTCATACATGGTGCCCACGTAGTCCGTGTCGCGGAAGCCGTCGATGAGCACCAGGTTCTCGCAGTCGCTCTGCTTGAGCAGGTACTCGATCTCGGCCTTGCGGTAGTGGGTGTTCACGGTCAGGAGCACGGCGCCGATCTTGGCCGTGGCGAACATGAGCACCACCCAGTAGGGCACGTTGTTGGCCCAAATGCCGACCTTCTCACCCTTCTTGACGCCAAGGGCCATGAGACCCATGGCCACCTCGTCCACCAGATCGGAGAATTGCCGCCAGGAAAGCCGCAGATCGCGGTCCACGTAGACCACGGCGTCGTGGTTGGGCCACTTGGCGACGGTCTCGTCGAGCAGTTGCCCCAGGGTCGCCTCGCGGGTGGGATTCTCGCGCACCATGGCCTACTCCGGGAAGTAGAGCACGGCGTAGATGCTGGCCGGCCCGTCGCCCGTGGCGGAAAGGTCGTGCGGCACCACGGAGTTGTAGTAGATGCTGTCGCCGGGGCCGAGCACGGTGGTCTCCCGGCCGTAGGTGAGGGTGATCTCGCCGGAGACCACCACGATGAACTCCTCGCCCTCGTGGGACGAAAGCGTCTTTTCCTTGGCCGGCTCCGGATTCATGATGATGAAGAAGGGCTCCATGTGGCGGTCGGTCTTGCCCTTGCCCAGGGAGAAATAGGTATGGCTGGCGGGGGTGCCCCCGTCCTGGTGCATACTGAACTCTTCCTTGCGCTCGCCCAGACGCACAATGAGCGGGTCGCGGCTCACGTGGTCGTCCAGGAAGGTGCCCAGCCGCACGCCCAGGGCGCGGGCGATCTTGAGCAACGGCCCCAGGGAGGGGTACAGGTCCTCGGTCTCCACTGCGGAGAGAAAACTCTCGTCCAGACCGGTGCGCCCGGCCAGGTCGGCCAGGGTCAAATTCTGCTTCTCACGGAACGCGCGTATGCGCTCACCCACTCTCTTGTCCATGCTGCCCCCGTCCACTCCTCGTTCACCCGGTTGACATTCCGCCGCCCTGCGCGGCCCACCATCAGAGTGGCGCGGACACTACCCCATCCTTACGCGAATGTCGACTGCCGACAGCCCTTTGACCGCTGCTCCCGCCGCGGCCAACGCTCCTTGCCAGCCCGAACGGAAGCGTGTAGCCTTGCGCAAGGATCACATTCCACACAGAATCCCACCCGCAAGGGGCAGACCATGAGCGAACCGCACGCCCAGGAACCGCACGCCCAGGTATACCGGCCCGAGGGCGGCAAAACCATCAAGGGGCTTTTCTCCACCCAAACCGTGGAGAAGGTCGGCACCGGCACCACCCAGCGCAAGACCATCAGCAAGATGTACTGGTACTGCGTCCAGGGCGACGACGGCACCGTGGGCGTGCAGGCGCTGAACAAGAACATGGTTCCTGCCGGACCCAGCACCCAGGTGCCCCTGGACGACTTTCTGGCCAAGTACAACCCCGAGCCGGAAATGTACCTGAAAACCGTGTTCCCCAAGATGCGGGAACTGGCCTCCTCCGTCACCCGCGCAGAGGAAAGCCGCCAGCGCGGCGCGCTCTACAGCGCCCAGTTCGAATACGAGAACGCGCTGTCCATCGACGAGGAGAACGTGCGGGCCAACTTCGGCCTGGGCCTCACCTACGTGGAGCGCGGAGAGACCGCCAAGGCCCAGGACATCCTGGGGCGCATCGTCGGGCTTGAGGCGGCCTTCGCCCCGGAGCACAAGCACCTGTTCAACGAGTTCGGCATCTCCCTGCGCAAAAGCCGCATGGTGGACCAGTCCATAGAGTACTACACGCGCGCGCTGGCCCTTACAGCCACGGACGAGAACCTGCACTACAACGTGGCCCGCGCCTATTTCGAAAAGGGCGACACGGAAAAGTGCCGCGAGCACCTGAGCGAGGCCCTGCGCCTGAACCCGGACCACGAAGAAGTCAAAAAATTCCTGGAGTTCCTGGACAAGAAGTAGGCGCGCCATGTTCCAGGCGCCCTCCCGGCACTTTGACCCGCACCTCGCCCTGCCGGGGGTGTGCTTCGCCTGCGCCGCGCACGAAGCTGCTTTTGCCGTTGCGCCGTGCGAAAACTGCGTATAGTAGTACGCCATCTACTCTGCCTCCCTCGCAAGGACGTGCCCCATGAGCCTGGACCGCCACCACCTGCTCTGCCTGCACACGGTCTACGAGGGGCTGCGCCTGGGCCTGTGCGAGTTCTCCGGCCCTTCGCGCGCGGCGCTGGTGTACGCCGACACCCCCGACGAGCCCCTGCGCGTGGTGGACCCGCAAAACCTGCTGCGCGGGCACGAACCCCGCCTGCGGGAATACTTCCTGGACTCGGACGAATGGCGTGCGGGGCTGCCGCGGCCGGAGCTGGTGCGCTTCTTCGACCAGTACCACGCCCGGCGCCTTGGGCTGGCAGGGTTGGTGAGCCTGGGCGGCCGGTCGCACACCGTGGCCTACCAAATGTGGTTCACCGAACGGCACCCGGACCTGTGCTCGCCCGGCCCCACGCGCCGCTGGCTGGAACTGGCCCTGCGCCAGTTCAACACCAGCCTGTGCAGCCATGAAGTGGTCTCCCTGGACGCCACGGCCAACATGCTTCAGGAAATGGCGCCGCTGGCCGTGCGCGATTACATTGTGGACGAGCGAGCCCGGGCCATCGGGCCGGACACGCGGCTGCACGTGTTCAACATCCTCGCGGCCATCATCCAGATATCCAAGACCCCGGAGGAAGGCGCCTGGGCGCGGGGCCGACTGGCCTTTGTGGAGCCCTCGCGACTGCCCAAGGTGCATTTCTTGGCCAAGCTGCCCAAGTCCGAACGCCCCCGCCTGGACCACGGCAAGCACGTGCGCAAGATGCTGCAAAGCGTGGAACGCTCCCGCCGCCTGCTGGTGAGCGACGGGGAAAGCATCATCGGCATGGCCCAGGGCGGCGCGGGAGAATCCGGCCTTTCGGAGCTGCCCCCGGGCAGCCTGTGCGCCATGTTCAACGGCCGCCACGGCCTGCTTTCCCTGGACGGCGGCCCGGTATGCAGCTTCTCCGACGGCGCGTTCCACTCCACCAACCGCCGCCCCAACCTGGTGATGCTGGAGGAAGCGCTCCTGGAATGGCCGCTGGACGATGCCCAGCGCGGCGCGCTGTTCGCCTCGGTGGCGCGGCTGGTGACCGATGCCGGGGAACAGAAATACGGCTGCGCGCTCATCATCGACCCCTACACCCCGCTGCTGTCGCTCTCCGGGCACGCGCTGGAGACGCCCATGCCCCTGGCCGGGGAGGAACGCCTTGCGCTCGCGGCCGGGCTGGCCAGGGTGGACGGGGCCCTGCACCTCTCTGCCGCGCGCAACCAGCTCTGCGCCTTCGCCTGCCTCATGGACGGACCCAGCTTCCCCGGCGAGGACCGCTCGCGCGGAGCGCGCTACAACTCGGCCCTGCGCTTCACCCACTCCCACCCGGAGCTCATCGTGGTGGTGGTTTCCAGCGACAGGCCGGTTTCCGTGGTGCAAAAGGGCGTGGACCTCTCCAAGCCGCCGGTGTGGCCCACGATTCCAAGCCAGCTGCGCCCGCCGCCCACCCTGGAGGAATGGCTCGGCTAATGTCTCGGCATGGCCGACACACCGCCATGCCTTGACTCCCTTCACAGGCCCGGTCAGGCGCTTCGAAAACCTTCCCCTGCACAGCCCAAGGAGCACCATGCGCATACGGCCGGAAACCCCCGCTGACGCCGCGGCCATCCGCGACATCAACATCCGCGCCTTCGCCGATCATCCGGTGAGCAGGCAGACCGAACAGTTCATCGTGGAGGGCCTGCGCCGCGCCGGAGCGCTCAGCGTCTCCCTGGTGGCGGAGGAAGACGGCCGGGCCGTGGGGCACATCGCCTTTTCCCCGGCGCGCATCGCCGGGCGCGACCAGGGCTGGCACCTGCTGGGCCCGCTGGCCGTGCTGCCGGAATGGCAGCGCCGGGGCGTGGGCTCGACCCTCACGGCCGCGGGACTGGACGCCTTGCGCGCCCTGGGCTCGCGGGGCTGCGTGCTGGTGGGCCCGCCGGAGTACTACACGCGCCGGGGCTTCCGCCAGGCCAGCCGACTCGTGTATCCCGGCGTGCCGCCGGAGGTGGTGCTCTGCCTGCCGCTCTCCGGGCCGGAGCCGGAAGGCGAGGTGGCCCACCACCCGGCCTTCGACCTGACCGCAGAGGGACCACTTGACGAACCCGGCCGCCATGGCTTCTAGTGGCCGCTGGCGACACCCGCCCAAAGGGAGCGACGTATGAGCACAATGTCCGGGGCGCGCGTGCCCTTCTACAAGCTGCAGGGCTGCGGCAACGATTTCGTGGCCATGGACAACCGCGTGCTGCGGCTGCCCCAGGAACGCATGGCCGAATGGGCCAGGCGGGTATGCCCGCGCGCCTTCGGCGTGGGGGCCGACGGCCTGTTCTTCCTCGAACCCGCGCCCGCCGGGTCCGGAGCGGACGCCCGCTGGCACTTCTACAACGCCGACGGTTCCCGCGCGGAGATGTGCGGCAACGCCAGCCGTTGCGCGGGTCGGCTCATCCACAGCCTGGGCATGGCGGGCGAACGGCACGTGCTTTTGACCGACGCCGGCCCGGTGGCCATCGCCGTGGACCCGGCCGCCGGACTGGTGAAGGTGCAGCTCACCGCGCCCCGCGACCTAGCCATGGGCATCACGGTCAGCGCGCTGGGACACGAAACCACGGTGCATTGCGTCAACACCGGGGTGCCCCACGCCGTGGTCCTGGTGGACGACGTGGACGAGCAGGACGTGGCGGCCATGGGCCGGGCCCTGCGCTTCCACGAGCGCTTCGCCCCCGCCGGGACCAACGTGAACTTCGTGCAGGTGCTGGACCGCTCGCATACGCGTATGCGCACCTACGAGCGCGGCGTGGAGGCCGAAACCTACGCCTGCGGCACCGGGGCCTGCGCCGTGCAGGTGGTGCTGCACGCCCTTGGCATGGCGGACGCCGAACTGGCCAACACCACCACCGGCGGCGAGGTGCTCACCACCAGCCTGGAGGGCGGCCGGACGTACCTCAAGGGCGCGGCCGAGCTGACCTTCTCCGGCGAGCTGAACGCCGACGCCCTGGGCCTGCCGCTGTCCTAGCGCCCGCATCCGCCACAACCAAAGGCCCTGCGCGCCGCCGGAGCTTTCGGCGCGGCGGGGCCTTTGTCATGTCCGCGCGGTGCGTTCGTTCAGGGCGCGCTCCACGGCCTCGGCCGTGCGGCCAAGCGTCTCGTCCAGGGCGGCCAGGGCCAGCGCCAACTCCTGCGGAGCGCACGCCTCCTGGGCCTCTTCCAGCAGCGCGCGGGCCAGCCCCTCCAGACGCTTGGCCGCCTGGCTGGCGGCCAGGGCGCCAACCGAGGCGCTGGTTCCCTTGAGGGAATGCGCGGCCAGGCGCAGCCCGGCCATGTCGCTTCCGGCCATGGCCCTGGACAGGGCGGCGCGTTTTTCCGGCAGCTCCGCCAAATACAGCTCCACCACCTCGCGCAGCAAATCCTCGTCCCCGCCCAGCGCCTCGGCGGCGGCATCCAAATCAACCAAGGACTCCAACATTGCCTGCTCCTGCCCCCCGGCGCAGTGCGTCCCCGGTCCGGACCGCACGCCCCGGCCCTGGCGGCAGGCCCCTGCCAGGGCGGCGGCCAAATCACGAAAGCCCACCGGCTTGGGCAGATAGCCGTCCATCCCGGCCTCGCGGCACTGCTCCCGGAAGCTGTCCATGGCGTGCGCCGTCATGGCCAACACCGCAACCGCGCGGTTGCGCTCTCCGGCTTCCCCCTGGCGCAGCCTGCGCGTGGCTTCCAGCCCGTCCATGCCGGGCATCTCCACGTCCATGAGCACAACGTCGAAGTCCTCGGCTTCCAGCAGCGCCAGGGCCTCTGTCCCGTTGGCGGCATGGCGCGCGCGGTGGCCCATGCGCGCAAGAAAATTCATGCCGATGACCACGTTGGCCGGGGTGTCCTCGGCCAAGAGCACGCGCAGCGGTTCGCCGGAATACGCGGTTCCCTCCCAACCCTCCTCCGTTCCCGGGGAGGATGTCCCAACGTCCAGAGACAAACGGAAGGGCAGGGCCACGGCAAAACAACTGCCCTTGCCGGACTCGCTTTCCAGCCGGATGTCTCCGCCCATGCTGCGCGCAAGCTGGCGGCAAATGGCCAATCCAAGGCCCGTGCCGCCATAGCGCCGCGTGGTGGAGCTGTCCGCCTGGGTGAAGTTCTCGAACACGATGCGCTGCGCCTCGGGCGGAATGCCGATGCCCGTGTCCCGCACGGAAAACAGCAGCGCGGCGACTCCAGGGGCGCGGGGCGCCTCGGGATCACGCTCCACGGCCACGTCCACCCCGCCCTGGTGCGTGAACTTCAGCGCGTTGCCCACCAGATTGGCGAGAATCTGCCCCAGGCGCGTGGGGTCGCCCAGCAATTCTGCCGGAACATCATCGGCCACGCGCGCCTCCAGCCGAAGGCCCCTGGACGCGGCCTCCAGGCCGGGATGCTCCAGAATGCCGGCCAGCAGTTCGCGCGGTGAAAAGGGAATCTCCTCCAGCGCCAGCCGCCCGGATTCTACGCGGGAGAGGTCCAGCAAGTCGTTGACCAGGCTCAGGAGCATCCGGCCGGACTGCCTGAGCGAGACCAGGAAGCGTCGGCGCTCCGCATCGGATTCGGCCATGCCCGCCAGTTCGGAAAAGCCGAGGATGGCGTTGAGCGGGGTGCGGATCTCGTGGCTCATGCGGGCCAGGAACTCGCTCTTGGCCTGGCTGGCCTTCTCCGCGGCGAGCTTGGCGGAGAGCAGCTCATGCTCCAGGCGCACGCGCTCGGAAATGTCCGTGCCGATGACGCAGACCCGGTCGGGTCGGCCCGCGGAGTCCCGCAGGGGGAACTTGCTGAGCAGCAGGGTCAGCACGCCGCCGCCTGGGCGCGGCAGGTTGGACACCTTGCTGATGGGCTGCCCGCTGGACAGAATCGAGGCGTCCTCTTCCCGCACCGTGCGGGCCAACTCAGGGGGATACATTTCCTCCACGGTGCGGCCGGGCGCCTCCTCGGGCGGGATGACCGACCCGGCCATGCGGCGGCTGGCCACCAGAAAACGGCCATCCCTGTCGCGGATGGCGATGTGCAGGGGCGTGTTGTCCAGAATGCCGCGCAAATGCTCGCTGGTGACGCGCAGATCCTCCTGGGCGCGTTTGATCTCGGTGATGTCCACGGAGGTTTCCAGGCGCACCATGCGGCCGTCCACCCAGCGCATGGCCTGCACACGCACCAGGCTCCAGCCCCCGGTGGCGGGCTCGAGCATCTCGCGCGAGCACACCCCGGCAGGACGGCCGTCCTCCCCCAGCAACGCCTTGCGCGGACATTGGCCGCACCTGGACCTGCCACCGTGCATGGCCGCCCAGCAGGGCCGCCCCACCAGGTCCATCCCCACGCGCTCAAGGGCGGCGCGGTTGGCGTACAAAATGATGTCGGTCTCGGCATCGGCCACGAACAGCGGGTCGTGCTGGCTGTCCAGCACGCGCAGGAAGCGCTCGTTGGCCTCGGCCAGATTGAGTTCGGCCCGTTTGCGCTCGGTAATTTCCGCGGCGAAGCCCTGGATGCCCACGATGCGCCCGGCCTCGTCGCGCTGGGCCAGCGCCGCGATGGTGGTCCAGAAACTGCTGCCGTCCCGGCGAACGCCCTCAACCTCCATGCCGCTGACCTGGCCCTTTTCCGCCAGCGTGGCGAGAAGGGCCTCGCGTTCCGCCGGGCGGGCGTAAATTTGCCCGCCGATGTCCCCGATCTCCGAGCGCATGTGGTCGAAGCTCTCGTAACCGAACATGCGCGCCAGCGCGGCATTGGCCTCCACAAAACGCCCGGCCGCCGTGGTCACGAAGTATCCCGCCACGGAGTTCTCCAGGATCAGGCGCTCCTTGCGGCCCGCCTCGCGCAGGGCCTCGGTGGAGGCCTCCAGGGACGCGGCCATGCTGTCCACCCCCTGGGCCAGCAGGGCCAGTTCGTCGGAGCCGCGGCGGTTGATGCGGTGGGAAAGCTCGCCCTCGGCCAGGCGGCGGGTGGCTTCAAGAATGTCGTGGGCCGGGGCCACAATGCTGCGGCGGGCGAAAAGCGCCGCGCCGACAAGCCCCAGCAGCCCGGCCAACGCAAGGCCGACGTAGCTGCGCCGCGCGCTGGACCTGGCCGGAGAGAGCGCCTCCGACATCGGCACGCCCACCCGGACAAACAGCTCGCGGCCCGGCTGGTCCGACAGCAGAGTGTAGGCGCAAATGCGCCGCACCCCGTCCGGATCCAGTTCCTCGTGCACACGCTCGCCCCCAAGCACGCGCGCCATGCGCGCAGCGGCCTCCTCGGTGGGGGCCTGCCCCATGCCACGCAGCAGCGGCGCGGGATGCCTGGCCTGGACGCGACCATCGGCGGCCACCACCTCGGCCACCGCCCCAGGCGGCAGCCACTGCCCCAGGGCCATCTGCCCAAACCAGCCGTAGTCCGCCTCCAGGGCCAGCACGCCCCCGCTGTCCGGCTCGCCGCCGCGTCCTGACCGCACGAGGCAGGCCATGACCAGCATGGGCGGCCCTTCGCCGTCCCGGGCCAAGGGGCGGCCGACAACGCAGTCCGGCCAGCGCCGCGCATCGAGAAACCAGGACTGGCCCCGCACATCGGCGCGTGCATCGGCCGGGCGGGAGGTGGCCAGCAAACGCCCGGAGGCGTTGTACAGGGAGCACACCGCCAAACCGGGCAGAGCGCGGACCACCTCGCGCAGCAGCGGGGTCGCCTCCCGGGCCGAACGCGGCGTCCGTATCTGGGACACATGGGAAATGCCGTCCAGCAGCTGGCGCATCCAGACCAGACGCTCCCGGCCCTGGCCTGCAAGGGATTCGGACAGCCCGATGACCCCGTTGGCCGCCTCGGTGCGCAGATGCTCCCGCAGTTCCAGATTCTGCGCCACAGCCACCAGCACCGCGGGCGAAAGCGCCAACAGGATCACCAGCGTCAGGCGGACGGCGAGACTCGACGGGAGAATGGACTTCACATGCTTCCCCGATGCGGAGCGGCGGGCTCCATGGGGCGGAGCTATCAGCATGGCGGACTGCGCACAACAAGGGTGGGCAAAAATACGTAGTGGCATCCACCGGCCTCCGGCCAGGGGAGGCGCGCGCCCGGCCTGGACCAGCAGGGCCGCGCGTGCTAGTGGTCCAGTCCGATGGCGGCCGCAAGGCCATTCCCCAGCAGAACGATCCAGGGTGCCCATGGACGCAGAGACCGATACGTCGCGGCGCGGCCTTCCCGACGCCGAACACCAGCGCTACGGGCGCATCTTCGTGGCGCTCGGCCTGGCCGGAACCCTGTTCCTGGCCGGGCAGGGCCTGCGTTGGTGGCAGGAGCACCGCCGCGCCGAAAGCATGGCCCAGACCCTGCACGAGGTCTACCGCCGCGCGCTCAACGCCGATCCGGGGCGTTCGCCCTACGGCCGCCTGCAGTTCGAGTTGGGCAAGCTCAAGGCCCAGTCCGCCCAGCGCCTGGACATGGTGGAGCTTCTGGCCGCGCTATCGCGCCTCGCGCCGGAGGGCGTGCGCATCCGCGAGGTGTCCATGGCCACGGCCAGCGGGGTCGCCACGGGTCTTGCCGCCACGCCAGAGGATCTCCGGCGCTATCAGGCGACCCTGGCGGCCGAGGCCTATTTCGACATCTCCCTCGCCAAGGCCGACATGCTCGCCCGGCCAGTGCGTTTCGAGCTGGAGATCAAGGCGCGCGACCGCGCCGCCCCGCCGGGGGAGGACCAGTGAGCTTCCCGAACGGCCCCTGGCGCGCCGTGGCCCGGCTCGCCCATCTGCCCGCCGCCGCCCAGCGCAGGCTGTGGCGGACCATCCTCTGCGGCTGGGCCCTTGCGCTGCTGGGCGCCTGGGCCGGGCTCTCGGCCTTCACCCGCATGGAGGAAAAGCAGGTGGACGAGCTTGGGCAGACGTACATGAGCGTGGCGCCGCTTGCGGCGGAAGTCATGGACCTGCGCCAACGCCGGGGCCAGCTGGAAGGCCAGCCGCCCCTGCTTGCGGCCGAGCGGGTTGCGCGGAGCGCGGGCATAGGCCCGGAGCGCCTCGCCCTCACCCCGGTCCAGCAGCCGGACGGCGTCCAGAGGCTTTCCCTGCGCGCCCAGGCCCTCACCCTGCCGGAGCTGGTGGGCCTGCTGCGCGACCTGAACGTGGAGGCCGGGCTCGGCACCGTGTCCGCGCACATGGCGCCCACGCCGGAAATGGACGACCGCATGGACCTGGACCTGGTCCTCGCGCGATAGGAACCGCACATGCCCGAAGCCCCCCCCCCCACCCGGAATCCCGGCACAGCGCGCGCACTCACCGGAGCGGGCCTGGCCGCGCTGGCCGCAGGCCTGCTGGCCGGGCTCGTGCTCTTTCTTCCCTGGGACACGGTGTGGGACCAGCTGCTGCGCCGCTGGGCCGAGGGCCTGCGTCCGGCGCGCATCTCGTGGCAAAGCGTGGACCGCGCCGGGCCGCTGGGCTTCCGCGTCAACGGCTTCGTGGCCGAGGGGCCGGGCTGGCCGGTTTCGCCCCGCGCCCAATGGCTGGAGGTGCGCCTGGGGGTAAGCCCCCTGCTGACCATCCGCGCGAACACCGGCGGCCGCGACATGCGCCTGGTGCTGCTGGACACCGGGGATTTCGACCTGGACGGGGCGGCCAACCTGGCCTGCCTGGGGCGGCTCGACATCCTGGGCAGCGTGGACCTGCGGGCCGAGGGCCGCTTTCTGCGCGGCAAAGATGCGCTGGAAAAGGGCTTCATCGAACTGCGCGGCAAGGCGTTGCAACTGCCCGGCGGCCTGTGGCTGGGCGATGCGGCCCTGGCCCTTGAGTACCGCGAGGGCGCGCTGCGCATCCGCAGTTTTTCCCTGCGGGAGCCGGTGCAGGTGCGGGCCGAGGGCACGGCGGCCGTGCGCCGGGGCGCGCTGCTGGCCTCGCCCTACACGGTCTCGGGAGAAATATTGCGCGGCCGCGACAGCGTAAGCTTCCAGGCCCAGGGCGTGCTGGGCGACTTCCTGGGCGACACCGCCCTGCCGGAGTGATTTGCCCTGTGCGAAGAAAACGGCTAGAGGCCAACACGAGCCGGAGCACACCGCGCGCAATCCGGCCGGGCACCCCCCAAGAGGCTCAAGGCAGGGCATGAACCCCGACGCGACCACCAGCACCAGCCGCTTCAGGCTCCTGGACGAACGCCCGGACTTCCGGGCGGACTGGCGGCATCTCGTCCTGCTGGCTGCGGCGGGCTTCCTCGTCACCCTGGCCGTGCGCCTGCTGGAAGCCCCCGCCTGGAACTCCCCGGCCTTCATGGTCCAGGGCGAGCGCATCCTTTCCACCCACGACGCTTACTGCTGGCTGGCCGGGGCCAAGGGCATCGGCGAATACGCGCACTTCGGCATGGCCGCCCTGGCCCGGCTGCTGGCTTCCGTCTCCGGGCAGCCGCTGTGGTCGGTGGCGTTCTGGACGCCGCCCGTCCTGGGCTCGCTCACCGCAGTGGCGACCGGCCTGTGGGGCTGGCTTTTGGCCGGACGCCGCGCCGCCATCCTGCCCGGCCTCATCGGCGCGCTGGCCCCGGCCTACGCCTACCGCACGCGCCTCGGCTATTTCGACTCCGACCCCTTCACCCTGCTGATGCCCCTGCTTCTGGCGCTGTTCCTGGCCCTGCTGCTGCGGCCCTGCCTGCCGCAGCAATGGCTGCCCAACGAAGAGGAGCGCACAGCGCCCCCGGCCATGCCCGCAGCCATGCCCTGGCTGGCCCTGGGCTTCGGCCTGCTTGCGCGGGTGGCGCATTTCGCCCATGACGACATCCACGCCCTGGGCGTGGGGCTGCTGTGGCTGGCCCTGGCCCTGGGCGCTGCCCTGGCCCTGCCCGGACGCCGCGCGGCGCTCTTGCGCCTGCTGGCCATCTACGCCCTGGCCGCCTACGCCGGGCCGCGCCGCTTCGGCGCAGAAGTATTCCAGCTGGGCCTTTCGGACCTGCCGGGCCTGGGCCTGGCCGCCACGGCGGCCTGGCTGGCCGCACGCAAGCCCGCCGCCCTGGCCCGCTGGAACGACTCGCCCTGGGCCTGGCTTGCGGCTTTCGCCGCCCTTGCGGCCGTCTGCGGACTGCTGCTGCCCGTGGACGCCTTGTGGACCAAGGCCCTCAGCTACTTCAAGCCGTTCTCGGACTCCGGCCTGCCCCGGCTGGCCTCCGGCGAGGATCCGCCCAGCTACCCCGGCATCACCCAAAGCATCCGCGAAGCCAGAAACGTGGCCGACCTGGCCCTGTTCTTCGACGGGACATCGTTTTCCCAGGCGGGCGGCGCGGCAGGGCTGCTGGGCATGGCCTTCCTGCTGTCCCGGCGGCCGCTCTTTATCCTGCTCTTGCCCCTTGCCGTGCTGGCCTTCGCCAGCCTGCGCATGGGCACGCGCTTCGCCATGTTCGGCGGTCCACTCTTCGCCCTGGGCCTGGGGACGGGCGCATACTGGCTCACCAGCGCCCTGGTCCTCCGCCTGGGCCTTTCCCCCCGCTGGCCGGTGCGCATCCAGGCCGCCCTGGCCGCGCTCATCGTGCTGGCGTCCTATGCGCCCAGGTACGCCGAGACGCGCCCCACCCCGGTGCTCACCGCGCCCCACGCGCAGGCCCTTTTGAGCCTGCGCCAGGACACGCCGCCGGACGCGCGCCTGTGGACCTGGTGGGACTACGGCTATGCGGCCCAGTATTTCGCCGAACGCGCCACGCCCATCGACGGCGGCCGCCACGCCGGGCGCGACGTGTTTCCCACGGCTCTCGCCCTCACCACGGACAGCTTCCGCCAGGCGGCGCGGGTCATCCTGCTCTCCGCGGGGCTGCCCGGCACGCCTGGCCGCGCCGACGGGCTGGTCCGCCGCTGGGACGCCATGCCCGCCCTGGCCGTGCGCCACGACATCTCCGCCCTTCGGAATGACGGACGCCCCGTGCCCGCCTGCCCGCCCCAGTATTTGCTGGTGAGCTGGGAAAACATCCCCCTGCTGTACTGGATCAGCTTCTACGGCTCCTGGGACGTGGTGGGCGGCGGCGGCCGCCACGCCTCGGTGATGCAGGTGGCCGAAGCGCTGAACGTGGACACGCGCACGGGTATGCTCAAGGTCAAAAGTCGGCGCAAGCCACTGCCCCTGGCCAGCGCGCAGGTGCTGGGCGCTGGCGGCCCCAGGCCCATCGGCATTCCCCCGCGCAAGGACGGGGCGCATCTGCTCATCAACGAAGCAAATCGCCAGGCCCTGCTCCTGGACGACATGGCGTACAACAGCATGGCCGTGCAGCTGCTGGTGGGCGACCCGACCCGGCCCGAGCAGTCGCGTTACTTCAAACTTCTGCACGAGGGCTTTCCCCTGGTGCGCATCTACCAAGTCCTGCCCGGCCCAAACGGCGTCAACGGGCAGGCGAAGGTCTCGCCGCAATGAGCATTCCCTTCATCGATCTGAAGACCCAGTACGCCCGCATTGCGGGCAAAGTGGACCAGAACCTGCGCGCCGTGCTCGAATCCGGCGCGTTCATCAACGGCCCGGACGTGTCCAGGCTGGAGAAGCGCCTGGCCGAATACTGCGGCACGCGGCACGCCGTGGGCTGCGCTTCCGGCACGGACGCCCTCATGATGGCCCTCATGGCCCTTGGCGTGGGCCCGGGCGATGCGGTGTTCTGCCCGCCCTTCACCTTCATGGCCACGGCCGAGGTGGTGGCGCTTCTGGGCGCGACCCCGGTGTTCGTGGACATCGACCCCGTGACCTACAACATGGACCCCGAACGCCTGCAAGAGGCCGTGCGCGCCGTGGAGGCCGACGACCCCGCCATCCACCCCCTGCCCGCGCACACGGCCAGGCTGACGCCCAAGGCCGTGATCCCGGTGGACCTCTTCGGCCTCTTGGCCGACTACTCCGCCCTGCTGAGCGTGGCCGCCGCGCACGGGCTCCTTGTGGTGGAGGACGCGGCCCAGGCCTTTGGCGCAACCGTGGAGATGGACGGCGCAACGCGGCGCGCCTGCTCCTTCGGACAGATCGCCTGCACGTCCTTCTTCCCGGCCAAGCCGCTGGGCTGCTACGGCGACGGCGGGGCCTGCTTCACCGACGACGACGAGCTTTTGACCCTGCTGCAGTCCGTGCGTGTGCACGGCCAAGGCGCGGACAAGTACCAGAACGTGCGCCTGGGCATCACCGGCCGCCTGGACACCATGCAGGCGGCGGTGCTGCTGGCCAAGCTGGACATCTTCGACGAGGAGGTGGCCCTGCGCCAGCAGGTGGCCAAGCGCTACGCCGAGCTTCTTGGCGGCATCGACGGGCTGACCCTGCCCACCGTGCCCGCCGGACGCGTAAGCGTGTTCGCCCAGTACAGCATCCAGGCCTCCTCGGCCGCGCACCGCAGCGATCTCATGGACCACCTGGGACGCGAGGGCGTGCCCACCAGCATCTACTACCCCGTGCCCCTGCACCTGCAGCCCGCCTACGCCAACCTGGGCTACGCGCCCGGCTCCATGCCCGTAAGCGAGGCCGTTGCCGCACGCATCTTCAGCATCCCCATGCACCCCTACCTCACGGCCGAGGCGCAGGAACACATCGCCGAGGTCCTGGCAAGCTAGGAGCGGAGGGACGGCCTTGAGAAACATCTGGCGCGCGCTGCCCCGGCTGGCCCTGCCCGCCGCCGTGGGCCTGGGGCTGGCGTATGTGGTCACGGGCTTTGCGCCCAGGCCACAAGGCGCCTTGCGCCCGCCGGAGGAACTGCGCGCCAAAGGCCTGGCCATGGCCGAGGAATCGCCCGTGCGGGCCATTCTGGAGCGCAACGTGCTGCGCTTGGAAAGCCCGCCCTTCGCCCCGCCGGACATTCCGCTGCCGCCCCCGGCCGAACCCGCGCCCGAGGCCGCCGCCCTGAACCGCCCGCCCGCGCCCGAGGGCGCGTCCAATGCCACCGCCCCGGCGGGTGCGGCCAACGCCGCAAGCACGCCGGGGCAGCCGGGGACGGACGGCCAGAGCGCCGCCTTCGCCCCGCTGGAGCCCCTGCTTTTGCCCATGGCCGACAAGAACAGGAAGCGCCATGCCCTGTCCGGCGGCGCCAGCGTGCTGGGGTTCGTGGCCGCGCCGCAAAACGTCCCGCCCGGCCTGGAGGGCTTCCGGCTGGTGGCCGTCATGGCCGGGGCCAGGCCCGCGGCGATGTTTCTGGTGGACGGCGTGCCCCTGACCCTGCACCCCGGCGGCCAGGCCAAGGGCTGGACCCTGGAGGCCGTGGAGCGCGGCCGGGTGCTTCTGCGCAAGAACGGACAGGTCCGCGCCCTGGCGCTGAACGGAGCCGCCGGACCGGCCTCCCCGACGCCCGGCGGCCCCTAAACAAACGCCGCGCCCGGCCGATGAGTCTGCGGACCCGGCGCCGCCGTCCGCGAACGCGCCCCAACACCCCCAAGGAGCCGCCATGCCCCGCGTCAGCATCGTCATTCCCAACTTCAACCAGCACAAATACCTGCCCGGTTGCGTGGACCACTGCTGGTTCCAGACCCATGAGGACCTGGAGCTGATCATCGTGGACGGCGGCAGCACCGACGGCACCAAGGACTACCTGCGCCAACTGCCGCAGGAGCTGGAGCTGCGCGAAAGCACTCCCATCATGGCCATGGACGCGGCCGGAAACATCGTCCACAAGCGCTGCAGAAGCTACCGCGAGGACACCCACGCCGAGCACCCCCGGCGCATCCTCAAGATCATCGCCAGCGAGACCGACCTGGGACGCACCGGCACCTACAACGCGGGCTTCCGGCAGGTCACCGGCGAATACTGCACCTACATCGTGGGCGACGACCTGCCGCATCCGCACATGATCGAAGAGCTGGCCCGCACCCTGGACGAGACCGGGGCCGACCTGGCGTACTCCGACTTCAGCATCGTCACCGACGACGACCGCATCCTGCGCCTGGTGCGCAAGCCCGACTACGACTTCACGGCCTGCTTCGCCGAGTGGTTCCACATCGGCGTCTCCACCCTGCACCGCGCCAGCTGGCTCCAAAAGACCGGCCTCATGGACGAGGAATTCCAGTTCGCCAACGACTACGCCCACTACCTGCGCATGGCCATGCACGGCGCGCGCTTCGTCCATGTGCCGCGCGTGCTTTATTCCGTACGCTTCCACGGGGCCATGACCCAGCACGAGGAGTCCTGCCGCCTGGCCTTCCTGGCGCGGGAGTTCCTGGCCGGGGGCGAGCCGGGCCTCAAGCCCGGAGCGTAAGGACAGGGACCGTCAAAAAACCGTTCATGCACCGAACGGTTCCGCAGCAGGCAACCGGAGGCCGCGATGATCGAAGCAAGAACCCTGGCCCAGATACTTCCCCAGGCCGAGAACACGCCCGTGTCCCTGCTGGACTGGCGGCAGTCCTACGGCGGCATCCTGCTGGAGGAGATGGCCGCCCTGCTCAAGGTGGCTCGCGTCATCAATCCGTCGCTGGCCTTCGAGATCGGCACCTTCCAGGGCGAGACCACCCTGCAGCTGGCGGTGAACTGCCGGGCCGAAATCCACACCCTGGACCTGTCCCCGGCCGGACATCCGGGCCACGACGCGGCCGGACGGCCCAGCGACCCCGAACTCGACGTGTATCCGGACGTTCCGGGCGAGCGCTTCGCCTCCTACTCCGGCCCCTCGCGCATCGTCCAGCACTACGGCGATTCGCGGACCTTCGACTACTCGCCCTTCGCCCGCCGCGCCCAGCTGGTGTTCGTGGACGGCTGCCACCACGAAGAATTCGCGGCCAGCGACTCGGAACACGCCCTGCGCCTTGCCGCGCCCGGCGGAGCCGTGCTCTGGCACGACTACGCCGACTACGCCCCGGGCGTCATGCGCGCGCTGGACCGGCTGGCCGAGCGCGTGCGGCTCTGGCGCATCGCGGGCACCAGCCTGGTGCTGCACCTGGCCTAGGCTGGCCTCCGGGCCTGCCTAAAGGCTTGCCCTGTTCCCTCCGATACTGCATTCAGTGAACGAACGGTCGTGGTGCGGCGCTGTGGGCCGCCCCGCTCCGGTGAACGCCGACAGCGCCCATGGAACGGATGTTGCTTGCGGTTGTCCACAGGGCAGAAGCTGCCGCGATCGTTCGTGGAGCGAATGAACAGGGGGATGTGACCTATGGCGGAAGCGCTGGGCGTGGAGCGGACAAACCGGCGGGACGGGCGCGCCCCGGTCCCGGCGCCGCCGATGCCGCAGACGGCGGCCCTGGAGACGCTGGCCCTGATTCCCGCACGCGGCGGCTCCAAGGGCTTGCCCCGCAAAAACATCCTGCCCCTGTGCGGCAAGCCGCTCATCGCCTACACCATCGAAACCGCCCTGGCGGCCCGGCGCATTGGCCGGGTGGTCGTCTCCACAGACGACCCGGAGATCGCCGAGGTGGCCCGCGCCTTCGGGGCCGAAGTGCCTTTTCTGCGCCCGGCCAGCATGGCCGACGACAGGGCCAGCGTGGGTCAGGCCGCCGCGCACATGCTGGCCGGGCTGCGCGAGCAGGGCTACGAGCCCCACGCCCTGGCCGTGCTCTACCCAACCTCTCCCTTCCGCACCCCGGCCCTGCTGGACCATCTCTGCGGACAGTTCGAGCGCGGATACAATTCCGTCGTGGCCGTGCGCCGGGTGGACCATGCAAGCGCGCCCCTGTGCCGCGTGCGCGACGGGATGCTCGTCCCCCTCTGCCCCGGAACCGAAGGCCAGCTCGCCTACGAGCGCCGCTACGGACTGTTCCAGGGCACGCGCTTCAACGCCCCGGACAAGCCTTTTCTGCATATCATCCGCGACGAGGCCGGACTGGTGGATATCGACACCCTGGAGGACTTCCTCCTGGCCGAGGAAATCATCACAAGCGGCCTGTTCCGCTTCGGAGCCTGAACATGGACGCCATCATCCCGCTCATGCCGGAGCACCCGGCCCTTTTGAGCAGCGACGCGGGCGCCGCAGCCCTTGACCGGGTCTTCGCCGCCCTGCGCCAGGCCCGGGGCCTGGAGCGTGTCGTCGTGGCCGGGCACGATGCGGAACTGCTGGACATGGCCAGGGATGCCGGGCTCTCCGCCGTGCTGCTGGCCGCGCCCCAGCCCGGTCCAGGCGGGCTGCTGCCGCGCGGCGCGCTGGCCGCCCTGGAACGCCTGGCCGCCGACGGCCGCCGCGTGCTGGTGGTGGGCTGCGAGAACCCCCTGCTCCGCGCCGAGGACATCGAAGCCTTTGTTCGCAACGCCGCAACAACGGACGCGCCGCTGCTGAGCGCGACCGCCCCCGCCGACCACCCCTGCCAGCTGAACCGGCACCTGCGCCTGCGCGGGTCCGGAATCCTGCTGCCCCTTGACCCGCAGGCCCAGGGCGGCCCGCGTCTGCTCACCCTGCCCTTCCGCTTCCTGTGGGCCGCCCAGGACGCGCGCGGCCAGGGACCGGCCTTCGCCCTCAACCCGGCCGACGGCGCGCTGTTCGCCGTGGCGGACCAGGACCGCGCCAGGGCCTGCGGCCCGCTGCTGCTGCCCGAAGGCCCGGAACGCGCGCGCTTAAGCCTGCCCGGCTCCGAGGCGATGGAGCTGGCCGCCCTGCACGGCGCTCCTGGGCTGTCCAGCGTGCTCTGCGTGGGGCTGCACCTCACGCCGGGGCTGCCCTGCCTGGCTTGGCGCGGCCAGGACGGAACGCCAAGGCTCGGCTTCGCGCCGGGTGCGCCCCAACATCCGCACTGCCAACTGTACGGCCGCGGGCCGGAGGGCGAGCGCCGCGCCTCCCTCGACCTTTCCGGCGACCCCCCCAGTGCGCGGCTGCCCTGGCACCCCGGACCGGAGGACGGCCCCCTGTCCTACAATCTTCTGGAACAGCCCGACGCGGACGGCGGCTACGACCTGATCCTGGCCTACCCGGACGGCCACGGACTGTGGCGCACGGACCCGACAACGGGCCGCCGCGTCAACACCGCCACCGGCCGCCCCATCCACGGCCGCCAGGAGTTTCCGGATGTGCTGCAGCCCGACGGCTCCCTCTTCGCGCTGACCCTTGGCGAGGCCAAGGAGCTCGACGCCCTGCTGGCCGCCGGGCGCGTGGCCCCCTTCATCCTGGACGCGCGCCGCTCCATGCGGCTTTGCACCCCCATGGACCTCTTGCGCTACACGGTCCGGCGCAAACTGGAGCACGCATGAGCACCGCCAGCAACGCCGCGCCCGCCCTGGCCCGGCAGCCCTTCTTCGACGCCCCGGACAATTTCGCCCCAGACGAGGGCCAGAGGACGGGCCGCCCGGCCGGAACGCTGGCCGGGTCCTGCGTTCTCGCCGCCGCCGTGCTCGACGCCGTGGCCGACCTGGCCGGAGATTCCGGCAGCGAGGCCGCCCTGCTGGCCAAAAGCGGCGCGGCCAAGACCCTGGAGTCCCGGCACGACGCCCTGTGGAACGCCCTCCGGACGGATTTCCTCTCCCCCCGCGGCGATGCGCGCCCCGCGTATGCCGGGGCGCTGGGCCACGGCCTTTTGGCCACGCCCTGCGGCCTGCAGGCCGGGGCCGACGGCGCCCTCTGGGCCACCAGCCTGGGCGGCGAAGGCCTGGCCGTGCTGCCGCCGGACGGCGGCCAGGGACGCCTGGTTCCCCTGCCCGGTTCGCGGCCCTGGGGCCTGTTCCAGGCCGGGGGCGGCGCATTGTGGGTCTGCGACTTCGCCCGGCCCCGGCTGCTGCTGGTGGAGGCCGACGGCACCGTGGCGCGCGAGCTGGCCGTGGAGTTGGCCGACGAGAGGAACGGCCTGCGGCCCATATTGGGCGCGGCCGACCCGGACTCGGGCTGGCGGACCCTTTTCTGCATCCTGGCCGACGCCTCGGGCAAGAACCGCAGGCTGGCGCGCCTGAGCCTCGACGGCGGCGGACCGGAATTCGAGCCCTGCCCGCTGACCCAGCCCAGCGCCCTGGCGATTCGCGGGGGCAGACTCTACGTGTCCTCCCAGAATCCGGCGGTCATCCTCTCCCGGCCCATGCGCGGCGGGGAGTGGTCGCGCTTTTCTTCCGGCCTTGCGCCGGAGTACCTCACCCAGTTCACCTTCACGCCCGACGGCGTCTGGCTGGCCGCCAGGGGCCGCCTGGCCCGGCTGGACGCGAATGGCCGCCTGGAGCGGGTGGTGGACGCCGCCGCCCTGTCCGGGTATCCGGGAAGCAACTTCTGCGGCCTGGCCGCGCTGGCCCTGCCCGATGGTCCAAGGCTCTTCGCGGCGGACAACATCCACAACCTCGTCCACGCCTTCCGGCTGGACTGAAGCCCGAAGCGGAGCGCACATGGTCGCCCTCACCACCAAGGCCGACACCCTGGAGGCCCTGCGCGCGCAGCTCACCCGCGCCTGCGTGCCCGAAAGCGTGGTCTTCCGCGTGGAGCGCTGGCGCACCGAGCCCGGCGCGGTGCTCCAGAACATCCGCGACCGCTTCGCCGGGCGCACGCTCATCGTGCGCAGCAGCGCCATGGGCGAAGACGGGGCCGAGGCCTCGCTGGCCGGGCATTACGCCAGCGTGGGCGGCGTAAGCGCCAGCGATGGCGAGGCCCTCGCCCGCGCGGTGGATGAAGTCGTCGCCTCCTATGCCGAGGACGGCCGCCCGGCCGCCGGGGAGGAGCAGGTGCTGGTGCAGCCCATGGTGCAGGACATCAGCATGTGCGGGGTGGTGTTCACCCACGACCTGGACACCGGCGCGCCGTACTACGTCATCAACTACGACGACGAGACCGGCCGCCACGACACCGTCACCGGGGGCCGCGACGACGTGAGCCGCACCCTGCTCGTCAGGCGCAGCCAGACCGGCCGGGTGGAGTCCCCGCGCTTCCGCGCCCTGCTGGCCGCCGTGAGCGAGGTGGAGGACGCCGTGCGTTCGCCGGGGCTGGACATCGAGTTCGCGGTGACGCGCCAGGGCGAGGTGTTCATCCTGCAAGTGCGGCGCATGGCCTGCCAGGTGAACTGGAACCGCGAGACCACCCGCCGCGTGGACGTAGCCGCCGAGGAGGTGCGCCGCTTCGTGCGCGCCCGCCTGGCCCCGCTGCCCGGCAGTCTGGGCCGCTCCTCGGTCCTGGGCATCATGCCCGACTGGAACCCGGCGGAGATGATCGGGACCACCCCGCGCAGGCTGGCCGCGTCCCTGTACCGCAGCCTCATCACCGACTCCGTCTGGGCCGAGGCCCGGGCCGAGATGGGCTACCGCGACATGACCGGCCGTCCGCTCATGCTCGACCTGCTTGGCCGCCCCTACATCGACGTGCGCGAAAGCTTCAATTCCTTTCTGCCCGCAAGCCTGCCGGATGACCTGGGCGAGCGCCTGGTGGACGCCTGGCTGGACCGCCTGCGCGCCGCCCCGGAACTGCACGACCGCGTGGAGTTCGAGGTGGCGGCAACCGTCCACGCCCTGGACTTCGACGAACGCGCCCTGCCGGGACTGCTGGCCCTGGGCCTCAGCCAGGAGCAGGCGGCACGCTTCAAGCAGGCCCTGCTGGCCCTCACCAACCGCGTGCTTTCCGGCCAGCCGGACCTCATGGCCGCGCAACTGGCCCGCCTGGACCGGCTGGACGCCCGGCGGCCCGCCCGGCTTCAAGCCCTGGCCCGCGGCGGCCCGGCGCGGCTCTACGCGGTCAAGGGCCTTTTGGACGACTGCCGGAGCCTGGGCACCCTGCCTTTCTCCATCCTGGCCCGCGCGGCCTTCATGGCCGAGGAATTGCTCCGCTCCCTCACGCGTCTGGGACTGCTCACGGCCGACAGGGCCGAGGCCTTCCGCGCCTCGGTGCGCACGGTGCTCACCGAGTTCATGGAGGACGCCGAGGCCCTGGCCGCCGGCGCCCTGGGGCACGAGGACTTCCAGCGGCGCTACGGGCACCTGCGCCCCGGCACCTACGACATCCTCTCCCGCCGCTACGACCAGCGCGGGGATTTCCGTCCTGGCCGCCCCGGCCACACGGAGCGCGCCACCGCGCCGACCACGCGCCACGGCCACGCACCTTTCGCCCTCACCGGCCCGGAGGAACAGGCCATCGACGCGGCCTTGGCCGCGCGCGGCCTCGCCTGCGACGCAAGACGCCTGTTCGCGTTCATGACCCAGGCCATCCGCTGGCGCGAGCTGGGCAAGTTCCGCTTCACCCAAAACCTCAGCGACGCCTTGGAGGGCCTGGCCGCCTGGGGCGAGGAAAACGGCCTGAGCCGCGAGGAGCTCTCGCACCTGGACATCGGCGAGCTGCTGGCCGGAGCCTGGAGCTGCCGCCCGCGCGAGGCCGAGGACGAGCTGCGCGAGCGGAGCAGACAGGGCCGCGCCGCCCTGGAGCTCAGCCAGGCCGTGCGCCTGCCCTTCCTCTTGGCGCACGAGTCCGACGTGGACGTGATCCCGCTGCTCAAATGCCGCCCCAACTTCATCACCAGCAAAAGCGTGCGCGCGCGCACCGCGCCGGTCACCGGACGCGAGACCGCCAGCCGGGACATGGCGGGGCGCATCGCGCTCATTGAAAGCGCGGACCCCGGCTTCGACTGGATCTTCACCACCGGCCTGGCCGGGCTTGTGACCAAACATGGCGGCTCCAACTCGCACATGGCCATCCGCTGCGCGGAGCTGGGCCTGCCCGCGGCCATCGGCTGCGGCGAGCAGCTCTTCCAGGGCTTCCTGGGCGCGGAGCACCTGCACTTGGACTGCGGCGCGGAAATGATTACGGTGGTCGCACGGAGGCGCGCCTGACATGGTGGTGTGGATCATCGGACTTTCCGGCTCTGGCAAGAGCACCCTGGCCCAGGAGGTGACGCGCCTGACGCGCGCCAGCGGCCGGGCCTGCGTGCTGCTGGACGGCGACGCCGTGCGCCAGGTCTTCGGGGCCGACCTGGGCCACAGCCTCAAAGACAGGCACAAGAACGCCAAACGCTTCAACGGCCTGTGCAAGCTGCTGGACGACCAGGGCGTGGACGTGGTCTGCGCCATCCTGTCCCTGTTCGAGGACACGCGGCAATGGAACCGCGACAACCTGCGCGCCTACCGCGAGGTGTTCCTGGACGTTCCCCTGAACGCTCTCGCCGCGCGCGACCCCAAGGGCCTGTACCGCGAGGCGCTGGCCGGACGCATGGCCGACATGCCCGGCGTGGACATCCCCTTTGTGCGGCCAGCCCGGCCGGACCTGACCATCACGAACACCGGAAGCCTGGACGCGCTGCTTGCGCGCGCGCCGGAAATCGCGGCCATGATCCTCGGCCACGCGCCCGGCTTCCCGGACGCCGGAGGCGGGCGGTGAGCTATCCCTACGCCTCGCCCGGCCTGCTGGCCGAACCCTGCCGGTACATGTACCCGCCCTACGGCGGAGCGGACTTTCTCTGCGCCTGGGCGGAGCAGCGCGGCCGGGCCATGGCGGAGCTGGCCGGAGTTGCCGCCCTCCCCCAGGAATCGCCCCTGCCCGGCCTGTGCCTGGCCCTGCTGGAATCCTTCGCCGGGCGTCAGGCGGACCTGGACGCCCTGCGCGCAGCCCTGCCCGCGCCCAAGCCCGCGCCCAAGCCCGCGTCTGAGGCAAACGGCGCGGAGGTGGCCCTGGCCCCGCTGCTGCGCGCCCTGCTCGTCCGCGCGGCCAGCGGCGAGAACAGCGCGGCCGACGCCCAATGGCTCCCGCGCCTGGCGCGAAAAATCGAGGTGGCCAAGCGCCTGTTTCCGGCCTACGCCCCGCACCCACTATACGGCCTGGGCACGCCCACCGACCCGGACGCGGGCAACCGGGACATCGGCCTGCACGCCCTGCTGGCGGCGGCGCTCGGCCTGTGCCCCGGCCCGGACACGGAGCTGCGGCTGCTCAACGCCCAGCTCAAACTGAACGACACCCTCTGTTCCGAGCTTCCGGCCCTGGCCGCCCGCCCGGAAAACGCCGCCCTGGCCCTGCTCTCCCTGCGCGCCGAGGTCTGGCGCGTCAACGCCCTCTCGCCGGAGGACGCCCCATGGCGCTGAACGGGGTCATTTTCCTCGCGGCGGACACCGCCCGCTCCCGCGCGTACGCGCAGGCCATGGAGCAGGCCGGGCTGCTGCCCGCCCACGCCCTGCTCCTGCGCGCCCCGGCTGATGCTCCGGCGGCCATGGCCGGGAGCGCTGCCGCCCCCCTGCCCCCGGCCAAGGCCTGCGGCCTGCGCTTCGACCCGGCCGAGCCCGTGGCCCAGACCCTGGCCCGCGCGGGCGTAAGCGCCACCCCCGTGGCGTCCCTGGACATGAACGGCCCGGAGGTGGCCGCCGCCCTGCGCGCCCGGCCCGAATCCCTGGCCATCTTCTCCGGCCCCGGCGGGGCCATCCTGCGCGACGGAGTGCTGGGCCTGGGCAAAAGCTTTCTGCACGTGCACGGCGGCTGGCTGCCGGACTACAAGGGCAGCACCACCAACTATTACAGCCTGCTGGAGCGCGACGAGTGCGGGGCCTCGGCCATCCTCATGACCGGGGACATCGACTGCGGCCCCATCCTGGCGCGCAGGCGCTTTTCCCGCCCGGCAGACCCCAGCGGCCTGGACTACGTGCTGGACCCGCTCTTCCGCGCCCGCGTGCTGCTGGACGCCCTGGAACGCATCGCGCAGGCGGGCGGCCCCGGCGTGGACCACCGCGAGGCGGACAACACGGGCGGCCGCACCTTCTATGTGATGCACCCGGTGCTGCGCCACCTGGCCATTCTTGGCGGAGGGCTCAAGCCATGCGCGTAACCCGCCGCCAGGAGCACGTGGACGCCTACTGGGCCAGGCGCTGGGCCGCAATCCCGGCGGACGAGGCTGCGGCCAATCCCGAGGCCTACCCCCTGCGCCACGCCCTGGAGGCCATGCAGGGCGTCAGCGGCCCCGTGCTGGAGGCCGGGTGCGGCAGCGGGCGCATCCTGCGGCGTTTCCACGACCAGGGCGCGCGCATCGTCGGCATGGACTACGTGGCTCCGGGCCTGGCGAAACTTGCCCAAGCCGACGGCTCGCTCACGCTCGTGCAGGCCGACATGCGCCGCCTGCCCTTCGCCGACGGTGCATTCCAGTGCGTGCTGGCCTTTGGCCTGTATCACGGCATCGAGCACGGCATGGACCAGGCCCTGGCCGAGACCCTGCGCGTGCTGGCCCCTGGCGGCGCGCTCTGCGCCTCCTTCCGCACGGACAACCTGCAAAACCGGCTCATCGACTGGCACGCGGCCCAAAAGGCCAAAGGCCCCAAGCCGGACGGCCCCGGCCAGTTCCACAAGCTGAACCTCACCCGGCGCGAGTACGAGTCCCTGCTGACCCGCGCCGGGTTCACGGTGGAGCGCACCTGGGCCGCGCAGAACTACCCCTTCCTCTACAAGTTCCCCCTGTTCCGCGCGGCGGAGCAGGCCAGCTTCGACGAAAGCCGTGGCCGACGCGACGGCTACCGCCTGAACCTGGCCGGACGCGCGCTGCAGGGCGCGCTCTACGCTCTGGCCCCGTACCAGATGTGCAACGTCACCGTGTGCCTGGCCCGCAAGCCCGGCAGGGAGGCCGCGTGAAGCTCGTCGCCGTTTCGCAGCGCCGCGTTTCCGGACGCGAGGAGCGCGACTGCCTGGACCGGGCCTGGCCGGAATTCCTGGCCGCCTGCGGCCTTGTGTGTGCGCCCGCGCCAGGCGCCCCGCGCCTGCTGGACGCCTGGCTTGAGCGCCTGCGGCCCCAGGCCGTGCTGCTCACGGGGGGCAACGCCGCGCCCGGCACCGGGCAGGACGACGTCTGCCCGGAGCGCGACGCCGTGGAGCGCGCGCTCATCCTTTGGGCTGGGGAAAACCGCCTGCCGCTGCTGGGCGTATGCCGGGGCGCGCAGATGCTGAACCACTTTCACGGCGGCGCGCTCCGGCCTCTGCCGGGCCACGTGGCCACGCGCCACGGCCTCGCTTCGGGCGAAGGCGCGCCTGCGCTCCCCGCGGACGCCAATTCCTACCACCATTACGGCCTGCTGCCCGACGACCTGGGCGCTGGCCTGCGCGCCCTGGCCCTGGCTCCGGACGGCTCGGTGGAGCTCTTCGCCCACGCGGCCCTGCCCCAGGCCGGGATGCTTTGGCACCCGGAGCGTCAGGCCCCCTTCCGGCAGGAGGACATGGCCCTCGTGCGCGCCTTTCTGGAGGTTACCCCATGACCCACGTGACGCGCGCCGTGCTGCTTGCGGCAGGCCAGGGCCTGCGCCTGCGGCCCCATACCGGGACCAATCCCAAATGCCTGCTGGAGGCCGCGCCCGGCCTGCCCCTGCTGGACGTGCAGCGCGCCGTGCTGAACGCCGAGGGCGTGACCGACCATGTGCTGGTGGCGGGCTGGCTGGCGGAGAAGCTGGAAGGGCGGGGTCTGACCCTTGTGACCAATCCGCGCTACGCCGAGACCAACATGGTCTGGACCCTGCTGCAGGCCCGCGAGCTGATGTCCGGCGGGGCGGTGGTGGGCTACGGCGACATCGCCTACCCGCGCGAGGCCCTGCGCGCCGTGCTGGACGCGCCCGGACACCTGGCCGTGGCCGTGGACCTGGACTGGGAGCCGTATTGGCGCAAGCGCTTCGGCGACCCCCTCAAGGACGCCGAGACCCTGGCCATGCGCGGCGGGGCCATCGTGGAGATCGGCGGCAAACCCGAGACCCTGGCCCAGATCGAGGGGCAGTACATCGGGCTCATGCGCTTCAGCGCCCAGGGCGCGCGCCAGCTGTGGGACATCTTCGACGCCTGCGCCGCGCGCGGGAGCGTCAACGGCAAGACGCCGGAAACCGCCTTCATGACCGACCTGCTGCAGGAGGCCGCCCGGGCCGGACTGCCGCTTGCGGCCGCCACCTTCCACGGCGGCTGGGTGGAGATCGACACGCCGGAGGATCTGGCCCTGCCCGAGACCACCGCGCGGGTGCGGGCCATCGCGGCCGACGTCGGCCTGCGGAAGCGGGAGGAGTAGGCGCGCCATGTGCGGCATCGCCGGATACATGATGCGCGAGCCCAGGCCCGACGCAGTGCTGGAAGCCATGGTGGAGGCCTTGTTCCATCGCGGGCCGGATGCGGCGGGCTACCTGCTGCGGCCGGGCTTCCGCGCCGGAATGCGCCGCCTGAGCATCAACGACCTGCCCGGCGGCGGCCAGCCCCTGTACAACGAGGACCGCTCCGCAGCCCTGCTGTACAACGGGGAGATCTACAACTCGCCCGAGCTGCGCCGCGACTTGGAAAAACGCGGGCACCGCTTCGCCACCCGCTCGGACGGCGAGGTCATCTGCCACCTGTGGGAGGAGGAGGGCGAGGCGCTCTTCGACCGCCTGGACGGCATGTTCGCCGCCGCCCTGTGGATCGAGCCGGAGCAGAAGCTCATCCTCGCGCGCGACATTCCCGGCGAGAAGCCGCTGTACTACGCGCAGCTCTCGGAAACCGAGTTGGCCTTCGCCTCGGAGCTCAAAAGCCTGCTGCGCCTGGATATTCTGGACCGGGGACTAGACCTGCAGGCCCTGTGGGACTTCCCCACCTTCCTCTGGGTGCCGGAGCCCGCCACCGGCCTGCGCGCGGTGCGCGCCCTGCCGCGCGGGCACCTGCTGGTGGCCGACGCCTCGGGCATCCGCCTGCGGGCCTACGCCGGGCCGCATCCCCTCGCGGCCGACCCGGCCCCGCTCTCCGACGCGGAGGCCGTGGCCGAGACGCGCAGGGTGGTGACCCGCGCCGTGGAGAGCCGCCTGCTCTCCGACGTGCCCGTGGGGGCCTTCCTCTCCGGCGGGCTGGACAGCTCCATCGTGGCCACCCTCGCCGCCGCGCGCCTGCCCAGGCTCTCCACCTTCACCATCGGCTTCGAGGACGTGGCCGACCCCTACCACGGCCGCGCGGACGAGTCGCCCCAGGCCGAGGCGCTGGCCCGGCGAATCGGCTCCGAGCACCACACCATCCGCGTCGCGGCCGACGATTTCCGCGCCGGCCTGCGCGACTTCTGCCGCTACGGCGACCTGCCCTTCTCCGTGTCCTCTGGCCTGGGGGTGCTGGCCGTGTGCGGGGCCGCGCGCCAGGCGGGCATAAAGGTGCTGCTCAGCGGCGACGGCGCGGACGAATGCTTCGGCGGCTATTCCTGGTACGCCCACCTGGACCGGCTGGGGCCTGCGCCCGCGCCCGGACCAGACCCCTTGTCCGGGCCAGAGGGGGACATCTCGTTCCAGAGCGTGGGGCTGAACCTGGAGGAGCGCCTGCGCGCCATGGAGGCCTGCGCCCTGCCCGGCCGCCTGTGGGCCTGGCACTACTACGCGTCCGAGGCCGACAAGGCCCGGCTCTTCCATCCGGACGTGGCGGCGGCGGCGCACAATTCCCTGCGTCATTTTCCCGTCAGCGGGGACGGCCCGTGGACCCCGCGCCAGACCATCGCCCAGGACCGGGGCATGTATTTCCCGCAGGAGATGCTGCGCAAGGCCGACCGCATGAGCATGGCCCGCTCCGTGGAGGCGCGCGTGCCCTTTGCCGCGCCGGAGGTGCTGGCCCTTTCCGGGCGCTTGTCCTACCGGCAGATGGTGCGCAGCGGCGAGCTCAAGTGGGCGCTGCGCCGGGCCTTCGAGGACGCGCTGCCGCCGGAGGTGGTCTCGCGGCCCAAGCACGGCTTCAACGTGCCCATAGACCACTGGCTGCGCGGCCAATGGGCCGACCTGGTGGACGAAGGCCTGGGGCCGGGCTCGCGCCTTGCGCGCGAGGGCCTTGTGCGCAAGGATGCGGCGGACGCCGCCCGCGCCCTGCTGGCCGACCCGCAGCGCCTGTGCGGCCACACGGTCTTTTCCCTCATCACCCTGAACATCTGGCTGGAAGAGGCGGACACATGGAAATAATCGCGGAGATCGGGCAGAACCACAACGGCGACATGGCCCTTGCCGTGGAGCTTATCCACGCCGCCAAAGAGGCCGGGGCCGACGTGGCCAAGTTCCAGGTCTACGATGCGCGCGCCCTGTTCCCCAGGGAGAACAACCCCTGGTATGACTACAACCTGTCCACGGAGCTTTCCCGCGGGCAGGTGCTGCTTTTGGCCGAGGCCTGCGCGCGCGCGGGCATCGAGTTCATGGCCTCGGTGTTCAGCCCGGAGCTGGTGCCCCTGCTGGAGGAGGCCGGGGTGCGCCGCTACAAGGTGGCCTCGCGCTCCGTGCGCGAGGGCGCGCTCATGGCCGCCCTGGCCGCCACGGGCAAGCCGCTTCTGGTGTCGCTCGGCATGTGGGACGGCCCGGACTTTCCCCAGGTGCCCACAAGCGCCCCGGTAGGATTCTTGCATTGCATTGCCAGGTACCCCGCCCGGCTGGAGGACCTGCGCCTGGGCCAGGTGGATTTCAGCCGCTACGCCGGGTTCTCGGACCACAGCGAGGGCATCACCGCCGCCATGGCGGCGCTCTCGCGCGGGGCGGGCATAGTGGAGAAGCACTTCACGCTGGACAAGAACATGTACGGGCCGGACCATGTGTGCAGCATGACCCCGGACGAATTGCGGGAGCTGTGCCGCTTCCGCTCGGAGCTGGCCCGCTGCCTGTAGGATTGCCATGAGCAACGCGCCCAAGGTCTCGGTCTACATCGCCGCGCGCAACTGCGCCAAGTACCTGGAAGCCGCCATAGAAAGCGTGCTGCGCCAGAGCATGTCCGGCTGGGAGCTGCTCATCTTCGACGACAACTCCACGGACCGCACGCAGGCGGTGTTGGACCTGTACCGGGGCGTTCCCGGCGTGCGCCTGTTCCGCACGGAAGGTGTGGGCCTGCCCGGGGTGTGCAACCTGGCCAGCGCCGAGGCGCGCGGCGAGTATCTCATCCGCCTGGACGGCGACGACGTGTTCGAGGAGAACATCCTGCTCGTGCTGGCGAACCACCTGGACGCCAACCCGGACGTGGCGCTGGTGTTTCCGGACTACTACCTCATCGACGAGCAGGGCGACTTCATCTCGCTGAGCCGCACGCCCAGGCTCTTTGAGCGCAACCACGCCACGGACCTGCCGCCCAACGGAGCCTGCACCATGATCCGCAGGCGCATATTGCAGGAATGCGGCGGCTACCGCGAGGACCTGGGCGCACAGGACGGCTTCGACCTGTGGACCAAGCTCAAGGGGAGCCACAAGTCGGCCAACGTCAACCTGCCGCTGTTCTACTATCGCCGCCACGGGAGCAACCTCACCAACGACCACGGCCGCATCTTCCACGCCCGGCGCGAAATCAAGCGCGAAATGGCGCAGGAAGCCATGCGCGGCCAGGGGCCGTTTTTGGCCGTCATTCCCTGCCGCCGCCACTTCGACTTCCTCCCCGACCTCTGGAACGAGCGCATCAACGGCCACACCCTGCTGGACCTGGCCATCCTCGCCTGCGCGGGGTCGCCGCTCTACGACACGATCATCGTGAGCTGCGACAACCCCGAGGCCGAGGACACCGTGCGCCGCCACGCCGACCCCAGGCTCCGCTTCCACCTGCGCGACCCCAAGGACACCATCCGCTCGCGCAGCGTGGCCCACACCCTGGAAACCGTGGCCAGGCTCCACGACCCGGAGCTTTCCGGCGTCACCACGCTGAACTACATCCACACCCCCTTCGTCACCACGCAGACGCTGGAGGAGTCGGTCTTCACCCTGGCGCTCAACGGTGCGGACAGCTCCTACGGGGTGGAGAAGGTCATCTCGCCGGTGTTCAAAAGAAACGCCCACGGCTTCGAGATGCTGAACCCCCGGCGCGAGTTCGCCAGCGACTTCGACTCCGTGTACCTGGAGTCCTGCGCCTTCGTGACCTCGCGCTCGCGCCTCTTCGCCACGGGCGCGCTGTCCGGGCCGCTGGTGGTCAACTTCCTCATGCCCGGCGACGAAAGCTTCATCATCAACTCCCGGCGCGCGCTGGACATGGCGCGGGTCATCTACAAGGACCGCAAGGACGGCGCCGCATGAGCCTGCCAGACGCCCTGCGCTCGCACTACTGGACCTGGCGGCTGCGGCTGGCCGGGGCCGCCGTGGGCCGCAACCTGCGCGTGCAGGGGCCCCTGCGCATCCTGCTGCGCGATGGCGCGAGCCTCAAAAATCTCCACGTTGGCGACGACGTGACCCTGGGCGGAACCACCTACCTGCGGATGCGCGCGGGCGGCCGCGTGCGCATCGGCCAGCGCGTGTCGCTCGGCACCGAGGTCTGGCTCGTCGCGGCGAACGCGGCCCTGCTGGAGCTGGGCGACGACGTGCAAGTGGGCAGCTACTGCCTGCTCAACGGCGGGCACGGGCTTTCCATCGGGGCGGATTCCTGGCTGGCGGGCTTCGTGTACCTGAACAGCTCGGACCACAAGATCGAGCCGGGTCGGCTCATCCGCGAGCAGGGCTACACGGGCGCGGCAATCGCCATCGGGCCGGACAACTGGCTGGGCGGCCACAGCTTCATCTGCAAGGGCGTGCGCACCGGGCGCGGCGTCGTGGTGGGGGCCGGGGCCGTGGTCACCAAATCCTTCGGCGACGAGGCCATCGTCGCGGGCAATCCCGCGCGCCTGCTGCGCCGCCGAGGAGAACCCAGGCGCGGACAATCCGCAACCGAGGCGCGCCATGACGCATAGCGCAAGCATTGAAAACCCCATGCGGCCCTTCTTCATCCCCGGCTCTTACTCCTTCATGCGGCCGGAACTCATCGAGCAGGGGCGGCAGGACTTTCCGCTCATGCTGAACATCGAGCCCACGCTCAACTGCAACCTGCGCTGCTTCATGTGCCCGGCCCACAACGAGGGCTCGCGCGGGCGGATGCGCCGGGCCAGGGGCTTCATGGACTGGGGGCTCTTCACCCGGCTCATGGACGAATGCGCGGCCGAAGGCCCGGTGCTGGTGCTGAACATGCACAAGGACGGCGAAAGCACCCTGCATCCGCGCTTCGCCGACATGCTGGCCTACGCGCGCAAAAAGAACGCCGCCAGGATCATCCATTTCAACACCAACGCCAGCTTCGACGACCCCGGCCTGGTGGACGCCATTCTCGAATCCGGCGTGGACGACATCTCCTTGAGCATCGACGCCTTCGAGCCGGAGACCTTCCGCAAGGTCAAGGGGCGCGACCTCTTCGGCCAGGTGCTGGCCAACTGCCACGCTTTTTTCGAACGCCGCGCGGCGCTCGGGCTCGACCGGCCCTTCATCCGCGCCAAGATGCTGGGCGCGCCGGAACTGGCCGGGGAGTTCGCCCGCTTCGCCGAGTACTGGGGCCCAATCGCCGATGAAGTCCAGGTGCAGCCCCTGCACAACTTCGCCGGGGGGCTTGGGGCCGTGCGCAAAACGGAAGCCAAGGCCCGCCACGCCTGCGAATTTCCGTTCTTTTCCACCGCAGTGAACTGGGACGGCGGCGTGACCCTGTGCCACCGCGACTGCTTCGGCGAGGACATCCTGGGCGATGTGAGCGCCGCGAGCATCCGCGAGGTCTACACGGGCGCGCGCTACCGCGCCTACCGCCTGGCCCTGGCCCAGGGCCGCGCGCACGAGCTGCCGTTGTGCGCCGGGTGCGACAACTGGAGCGACGGCCCCCGGCTTCCGGAGGCCCTGCTGGACAGGCTCTGCGGGGGGGAAGGCTAGCCATGCGCACGGTGGCCATAATCCAGGCGCGCACGGGCTCCACGCGCCTGCCCGGCAAGGTGCTGGCCGACCTGTGCGGCAGGCCGCTTTTGTGCCGCGTGCTGGAGCGCGTGGCCGCCTGCCCCGGCATCGAGGCCATGGTGGTGGCCACCACCACCCTGCCCGGCGACGAGGCGCTCGCGCCCCTGGCGCGCCAGGCCGGGGCGGACCTGTTCCGAGGCTCGGCCGACGACGTGCTGGAGCGCTACGCCCTGGCCGCCCGCGAGGCCCGCGCCGACGTGGTGGTGCGCATCACCGCCGACGACCCCTTCAAGGACCCCGGCGTCATGGCCGCGCTGCTGGACGACTTCGCCTCCGGCGGGGCGGACTACGTGAGCAACACCATCACGCCCAGCTATCCCGAGGGGCTGGACACGGAGGTGTTCTCCCGCGAGGCGCTGGAGCGCGCCCACCGCGAGGCCCGCAAGCCTTTCGAGCGCGAGCACGTCACCCCGCACATCTGGATGCGGCCGCAGGACTTCCGCCTGCGCAACCTCCTCGCCCCGCGCGATCTTTCGGGCTTGCGCCTCACGGTGGACACCCCGGCGGACCTGGCGCTCGCCCGCGCCCTGTATGCGGAGCTGCTGCGGCTCGGCAGAACGTTTTTCCTCGACGATGTCCTCGCCCTGCTGGAATCCCGGCCGGACATCCTGGCCCTGATGCCGGACGTGCCCCGCAACCTGGGGCTCACGCTTTCCATGGAGAAGTCCTGATGAAACGCCTTGGCGGAAACGAGAAGAAATATTTGGACGAGGTGCTGGAGCACGAGTTCCGCACCACGAAGAACTCCTTCATGACCGGACGCTTCGAGCAGGCCTTCGCCAAACGCTTCGGGGCTCCCTACGCCATAGCCCACGTCAGCGGCACGGCGGCCCTGCACACCGCCATGGCCGCCGCCGGGGTCGGCCAGGGCGACGAGGTCATCGCCCCGCCGCTGACCATGGCCAGCACCTCCATGACGGCCGTGTACCAGCAGGCCGTACCCGTGTTCGCCGACGTGGACCCGGACACCCTGACCCTGGACCCCGCCAGCGTGGAGGCGCGCATAACCGGGCGCACCAAGGCCATCGTGGCCGTGGCCCTCTACGGGCTGCCCCCGGACATGGACGCGCTCATGGCCGTGGCGCGCAAGCACGGAATCATGGTCATCGAGGACAACGCCCAGTGCTTTCTGGGCCAGTGCCGGGGCAGACTGGCGGGGACCATGGGCCACATGGCCTGCTTCAGCTTCCAGGCCTCCAAGCACATGACCGCGGGCGAGGGCGGCCTGGTGCTCACCGCCGACGAGCGCCTGGGCGACGCCGTGCGCCAGCTCTCCATCCTGGGCTACGACATCGTCAGCGCCAAACAGGGGCTCATCACCAAGGAATTTCTGCAGAACCCGGCCTTCGCCCGGCACGCCATCCTGGGCTTCAAGTACCGTATGCCCGACCTGTGCGCCGCGGTATGCCTGGCCCAGCTGGAACGGCTGGAGGAGCTGGTGGAGCGCCGCCGCAGAAACGCGGGCCTCCTCCTCAAGGCCCTGGAGGGCTGCTCCTGGCTCACCCCCCAGCGCACGCCGGAGGGCTTCGTCCACGCGTACTACGCCCTGGCCGCGCGCCTGCGCACGGAGCTGGTGGACTTCACCTGGGCGGACTTCCGGCGCGAGTTCCTGGCCAAGGGCGGCGACCCCTTCTACGCCGCCTGGCGCATGACCTTCGACGAACCCCTGTGGGACACGGGCGATCCGCTGCTCTCCCATGTGCTGGCGCACCCCCTGTGGGCCGGGGACTTCCGCGCCGCCTGGGCCGCGCGCTGCCCCAACGCCAAGGCCGCGCAAGGGCAGATCGTGCAGTTCAAGACCAACTTTTTCGAGGACGCGGAAGCCGAAGCCCAGGCCGAAGCCCTGGCCGAAACCGTGCGCCTGTTCAACGGGAGATAGGCCCGCCCATGCGCTACTGCACGCGCTGCGTCCAGCCCGACACGCGGCCGGGCATCGTCTTTGACGAGGAAGGGGTGTGCCCGGCCTGCCGCTTCGCCCAGGAGGACCCCCACGTGGACTGGACCGCCCGCCGGGCGGAGCTGGAGGAGATCTGCGCCTTCGCGCGGCGGCACAACGTCTCCGGCTACGACTGCATCGTGGGCGTGTCCGGCGGCAAGGACAGCACGCGGCAGGCCGTGTTCATCAAGGAAGAAATGGGCCTGAACCCGCTTTTGGTGTGCTGCTCCTACCCGCCGGAGCAACTGGCCGAGCGCGGGGCGCGCAACCTGTCCAACCTGGTGTCCCTGGGCTTCGACTGCCTCACCGTGCAGCCCGCGCCCGGCACCTGGAAGACGCTGATGCGCGAAGGCTTCCGCCGCTTCGGCAACTGGGCGAAATCCACGGAGATGGCGCTGTACACCAGCGCGCCCAAGGCGGCCATCGCCTACCAGATTCCGGTCATTTTTCTGGGCGAAAACCCGGCCATAACCGCAGGCGCGCTGGAGGTGGGTTCCACCACAGGCGACGCCAGCCGCATGAAGCACTGCCACACCCTCAAGGGCGGGCCGCAGGCCCTGACCCCGGAGGGCATGGGCGAGGAGGAGCTGTTCTGGTACCAGTACTGCTCCGACGACGACATGGAGCTGGGGCGGCTCAAGGTGGTCTACATGGGCTACTACATCGAGGGCTTCACCAAGCGGGAGAACGCGGCCTTCTCCATGGCGCGCGGGCTGGAGATCCGCACGGACCCCCCGGAGGACATCGGCGACATCACCGGGCACGAGGCCCTGGACGAGGACTTCGTGGTGGTGAACCAGATGTTCAAGCACCTCAAGTTCGGCTTCGGCAAGGTGACGGAGCAGGTCAGCGAAGAAATCCGCCTGGGCCGCATGACCAGGGCCGAGGGCATCGAGCTGGTGCGCAAGTACGACGGCACATGCGCCCCGCGCTTCATTGCGGCCTTCTGCCGCTACCTGGAAATCTCCGAGGCCGAGTTCTGGGAGGTGGCCGAGCGCTTCCGCAACAAGGACATCTGGCGCAAGGGGCCGGACGGCGCCTGGGAGCTGGCCGCCAGCTTTGGGGAGGGCGCGTGAAACGCATCCTCGTGGTGGACTACGGGGTGGGCAACCTGCAATCGGTTTCCAACGCCCTGCGCTTTTTGGGCTACCGCCACGCGGTCTCGGCCCAGGCCGCCGCCCTGGACGCGGCGGACGCGTATATCCTGCCCGGCGTGGGGGCCTTTGCCCAGGGCATGGGCAACCTGCGCGCCTTGGGTCTGCTGGAGCCCCTGGCCCGCAACGTGCTGGAGCGCGGCAAGCCCGTGCTGGGCATCTGCCTGGGGATGCAGCTGCTGGCCGAGGAGTCCGAAGAGGGCGTGGAGGACGGCGCGGAGGGCGGCGGTAGTCTGCACAAAGGCCTGGGCTGGATCCCCGGCCGGGTGCGGCGCATCGCCTCCGGGCCAGGAGTGGCTGCAACCCACGTGGGCTGGAACACGCTTTCCGTGCTGCGCCAGGACCCCCTGTTCGCCGGGCTGGAGTCGCCCTGCGTGTATTTCGACCACGGCTACGCCCTGGACTGCGACGCCAGCGTGGTCAGCGCGGTGTGCTCCCACGGGGAGGCTGTGGTGGCGGCGGTGCAGCGCGACAACATCTTCGGCGTGCAGTTCCACCCGGAAAAAAGCCAGGCCCACGGCCTCAAAATCCTGCGTCGGCTCTTCGCCAGCCTGGGCTTTGAAAAGGAGGCCGCGCCGTGCTGAAGAAGCGCGTCATCGCCTGCCTGCTGTTGACCGGAGACGGCGGCGGCCTGGTGGTGCAGAGCCTGGGCTTCCACAGGCGACTGCCCGTGGGACGGCCGGAAATCGCGGCCGAGTTCCTCGATTCCTGGGGCGTGGACGAGATCATTCTGCTCAAGATCGACGCGCGCGGCCCAGGCGACACCGCCGACCCGGAGCTGGTGCGCCGCGTGGCCGGACGCTGCTTCGCCCCGCTCACCGTGGGCGGGGGCATCCGCAGCGTGGAGGACGCCGCCAGGCTGGTGCGCGCCGGGGCGGACAAGATCGTGGTCAACGCCGGGGCCCTGGAGTCCCCCGCGCTGGTGGGGGACATCGCCCGCGTGTACGGCAGCCAGTGCGTGGTAGGGGCCATGGACGTGCGCCGCCTGGACGGGGACCGCCTGCGCGTGTTCACCGGCGGGGCGAAGATTCCCGCGCATCTCGCCCCGGAAGCGTGGGCGACGCGGCTGGAGGCCCTGGGTGCGGGGGAGATTCTCGTCCAGGCGGCGGACCGCGACGGCCAGGGCCAAGGCTACGACCTGGACCTGACGCGCCGGGTGGCGCAGGCCGTGTCCGTGCCGGTCATCGCCCTGGGCGGGGCCGGGCGCCCGGAGCACCTGCGCGCCGTGCTGACCGAAACCGGGGCCGCGGCCGCGGCGGTCGGCAACATGCTGCATTACACGGAGCACAGCGTGGCCGTGTGCAAGGCCTCCCTGCGCGCCCACGGCGTGGATGTGCGCCTGTCCCCCAGCGACGAGCACGGCGCGGCCGGGTTCGACGCCGACGGCCGCATGGTCAAAAGGCCGGACGAGGCGCTTTCGGCCATGCGCTTCGAGCACCACCCCAAAGAAGTCATATGAGATACTGCACCCGTTGCCTGTACCCGGAAAACCATCCGCTGCACCTGACCTTCGACGACCAGGGGGTCTGCTCCGGCTGCCGCGTGCACGAGGAGAAGGACACGCTCGACTGGTCCGCCCGGCGCGACAGGCTGGAGCGGCTGCTTTCCTCCTACCGCAACACCTCCGGGGCCAACTACGACTGCATCGTGCCGGTAAGCGGCGGGCGCGACTCCTACTTCGTCGTCCACACGGTCAAGAACGTGTTCGGCCTGCGGCCGCTTTTGGTGCACTACAACACGCAGTACAACACCGATCTCGGCATCCGCAACCTGGCGTTCCTGCGTATGCGCTTCAATTGCGATCTCATCGGCATGACCCTCTCGCCCGAGCTGCTCAAAACCGTCACGCGGGAGACCCTGCGCCTCATGGCCAGCATGTACTGGCACTGCATCGCCGGGCAGACCGTGTTTCCGGTGCAGGCGGCGGTGCGCTTCAAAATTCCGCTCATCGTCTGGGGCGCGCACCAGGGGCTGGACCAGGTGGGCATGTTCTCGCACCTGGACGAGGTGGAGATGACCCGCAAGTACCGCAAGGAGCACGACCTCATGGGCTTCGAGGCCGAGGACCTGGCCGCGGCCTCCAGCGTGCTCTCCGGGCGCGACGTGCTGCCCTTCGCCTACCCCCACGACCGCGAGCTGGAGAAGGTCGGCGTGCGCGGCATCTACCTGGGCAACTACCTGCGCTGGGATTCCAAGGCCCAGCACGAGGCCATGATCGCCGCCCACGGCTATGAGCCCGGCAGCCAGGAGCGCACCTTCGACACATACAACCACATGGACTGCCATCACTATTCCGGAACCCACGACTGGATCAAGTTCCTGAAATACGGCTATGGCAAGGCCCTGGACCACGCCTGCCGCGAGATCCGCCTGAAGCGCCTGACCCGCGCCCAGGGGCTGGAGCTTGTCCTGCGCCACGGCGGGGACCGGGAGCCCCGCGACCTGCCGCTGTTCCTGCGCTGGCTGGGCATGGAGCGCGAAGCGTTCCTGCGCCTGGTGGACGCCCGGCGCGACCCGGCCATATGGAAACGCGGCGCGCACGGCTCCTGGGAACTGCTGGACGCCCCGGAGCGCCACCCGGAGGAGGCCGCGCACAGGGCCGCAGCCCTGCCCCTGGCCGAGGGCTGCGAGTTCCGCCCCGGCCCGGAGCGCGCGCCCAACGCGCACCTCATCTACGGCCGGGGCTACAGCGACGAGCCCGGCGCGCGGCGTTTGGAGCCGGAGCCATGACGCGCGCCGACGGCCAAATCCTGGTGCTGGCGCACGATGCGGGCGGCGCGGAGCTTCTGGCCGCCCTGCTGAAGGCGGAGGGCGGCGGGTTGGACTGGGCCGCGCTGACCCTGACAGGCGCCCCGGCCGAGGCCATTTTCCGCCGTGCCGGGCTGCCTGTGCTGGCCCTGCCCGATGCTGGCCAATGCGCGGCCCAATGCGCGGCCCGGCTGCGCTCGGCCCCCTGGGCCGCCGCCCTGTACAACCCCGGCTGGGGCGAATTTCCGCAAGGCCTTGTGCGGCGCGAGCTGCTGGGCCGGATTCCCTGCGCGGCCGTGCTGGACAGCTGGAGCGACTACCGCGAGCGCTTCGGCCATCCGGAGAAAGACTGGGAACGCGGCCTGCCCGACGCCATAGCCCTGTGCGACCCGCGCGCCCTGGCCTTGGCCGGGGAGCTGGGCCTGCCCCGGCTGGCGCGCCTGCGCAACCGCCACCTGGAGGCCCTGCTGGAACGCATCGCCGCCCGCGGGCGGCATTGCTCCGCCATGACGGAAGGCGACCTGCTGTTCCTCTCCCAGACCACCGCCGACCCCGGCATGAACGCCGACGGCAACGGCCGCTTCGTCTACGCCGGGGCGCACGAGGGCCGCGTGCTGGCGGACCTGCTTTCCCACGGCCCGGAACTGCTGCGGCGCTTCGGGGCCGCGCGCCTGCGCATCCGCCTGCACCCTTCGGAAACCGCCTGCCGACACCTGGACCTGCTGGGCCGTAGCGGGCTGCCCTTCGCCGTGGAGCAGGCCCGGCAGGCCGACCTGGTGGACAGCATCCTCGCGGCCCGGGCGGTCATCGGCATCAACACCATGGCCCTGTACACGGCCTGGCTCTGCGGCAGGCCAACGGCCTCCCTGCTGCCGGAGGCGGCGCTGGGCCGCGTGCTGCCCCTGCCGCCGGAGCTGCTGTTCGCCAACGCGGCGGAGCTCCTCGCCGCAGACCTTGCCGCCATGCGGCCCTCCGCGCCGGACACCTTCGCCGACGCGGGCCTGAACGACCTGCTCAACCTGCTCCGCGCCGGGGCACCAGGGAGGACCCCAGAATGAAGATCTGCGGAATCATCGAGGCCCGCATGGGCTCGTCGCGCCTGCCGGGCAAGGTGCTGCTGCCCCTTGGAGGCAAACCCGCCCTGGAACGCCTCCTCGAGCGCGTTGCACGCTCCAAATGGCTGAATGAAGTCGTGGTGGCCACCACCGCGAACGAGGGCGACCAGCCCATCGCGGAGCTGTGCGCCCGGCTGGGCGTGCGCGTCTTCCGGGGCTCGGAGGACGACGTGCTCTCCCGCGTGCTGGGCGCGGCCGAGGCCGCCGAAGCCGACCTCATCTGCCAGCTCATGGGCGACTCGCCCCTGAACGACCCGGTGCTCATCGACCTGGCCGTGGCCGCCCACCTGGCGGGGGACTACGACTTCACCGCCAACTACCTGCCGGAAAACGTCCTGCCCATGGGCTTCGCCGCCGGGGTATTCTCCACCGCGCTGCTGCGCCGGGTGGCGGCCATGACCCAGGATCCCGTGGACCGCTCCCATGTCACCTGCTTCATCTACCACAACCCCAGGTTGTTCCGGTTGCAGGGCGTGGCCGCAAACGCCCAGCTTGCGGGGCCGGACGTTCGCCTGTGCGTGGACACGCGCGAGGACTACGAGGTGGTCCGCCGCGTGTTCGAGGCCGTGCACCGCGAGGGCCAGTGCCCCCGCGCCTGGGAATTCCTGGGCTACCTGCGCGAGCATCCGGAACTCGCGGCCATCAACGCCCACGTGCGGCAAAAGCACGTGGACGAGGGCTAGGCCGTGGCCGGCGCGCCGCACGGCGTGGTCCTGCTGGGCTGCGGGGGCATCGGCTACCGCTTTGGCCGGGGACGCAACGGCCTTGGCGCGCTCTCGCACCTCCACGCCATCCTGGCCCAGCCGCGCCTGCGCCTTTTGGGCGTGGCCGACCCCGACCCGGCGACGCGCGCGGAGATCGCCCGACTGTACGGCCTGCCCGCCTTCGCCACGGCGCAGGAGCTGTTTTCCGCCTGCCCGGCCCAGGCCGCGATCATTGCCGCGCCGGACCGGACACATCCGGAGCTGCTGCGCCTGGCGGCCGCACAAGACCTGCGCGCCGTGCTGTGCGAAAAGCCGCTGGCGGGCTCCCTGGCCGAGGCCGAGGAGCTGGTCGGCCTTTTGGAGCGCGCGGGCGCGGCCCTGTGCGTGAACTACTCGCGCCGCTTCCTGCCGGAATACGCAGACATGCGCCGACGCATGGCCGCCGGGGAGCTGGGGCGGCTGGAGTCGTTGCTCGTCTACTATTCGCGGGGCTTCCGGCACAACGCCTCGCACTACCTGGACCTGCTCTTGTGGTGGCTGGGCGAACCCGAGCGCGTGCGTATGGACGGCAAGAGGCCCGGCATCACCCCGGAGGACCCCACCGTGAGCGTGACCCTGGCCTATGCCGACGGCCTTGAGGCGCGCCTGGTGGGCCTCTCGGACGGGGTCTTGCGCATCAACGAAATCGACGTCATCGGCACGCGCGGCCGCCTGACCCTGGACACCCTGGGCGCGCTGACGCATTATTCCCCGGCCGCGCTTCCGGACTACCCGGGCCTGACGGCCTTCACCCCGGACGCGCCCCGGCAGGTGGCGCTGGACCAGGCCCTGCCCAACGCGGCGGCCCACCTGGCCGATGTGCTCGACGGCGCGGCCCTGCCCGTTTCCACCGGTCGCGACAGCCTGGCCCTGCACCGCCTCATGGACCGCATTCTCATGGAGGACACGCAATGACGCTCGCGCTTTTCGGCGGCGAAAGGACCATCGCCCGCCCCTTCTCCACATACAACAGCATCGGCAAGGCCGAGGAGGACGCCGCCCTGCGGGTCATCCGTTCGGGCACGCTCTCCGGCTACCTGGGCTCCTGGAACGAACGCTTCTACGGCGGGCCGGAGGTGCTCGCCTTCGAGACCGCCTTCGCAAAACTCTTCGGAATCAAGCACGCCGTGGCCTTCAACTCCCTGTCCTCCGGGCTCATGGCCTCGGTGGGGGCGCTGGGCATAGCGCCCGGCGACGAGGTCATCGTCAGCCCCTGGACCATGTCGGCCACGGCCACGGCCATCCTGGTGTGGAACGCCATTCCCGTGTTCGCGGACATCGAGCCCGAGACCTTCAACCTGGACCCGGCCTCGGTGGAAGCCAACATCACCCCGCGCACCAAGGCCGTCATCGTCACCGACATCTTCGGCCACGCGGCCCGGCTGGACGAGCTTGCGGCCATCTGCGCCCGCCACGGGCTGAAGCTCGTGGAGGACGCGGCCCAGGCCCCCTACGCCAAATGCCCGCAAGGCTTCGCTGGCTGCGTGGCCGACGTGGGCGGCTTCAGCCTCAACTGCCACAAGCTCATCCAGACCGGAGAGGGCGGGGTCATGGTCACGGCCGACGACCGCATAGCCGAGCGGATGCGCCTCATCCGCAACCACGGCGAGGCCGTGATCGGCCCCAAGGGCGAGAACGACATCGCCAACATCATCGGCTACAACCTGCGCTACGGCGAGATCGAAGCCGCCATGGCCGCCGAGCAGCTGAAGCGCCTGCCGGGCCTTGCGGCCATGCGCCAGGCCACGGGCGAGCGGCTTTCGCGCGGGCTCGCCGGACTGGAGGGCCTCGCCACGCCGGTCATCCGGCCGGGCTGCACCCACGTGTTCTACATCTACGCCCCACGCCTGGACGAAAAGGCCATCGGCGTGGAGCGCGGGCTGATCCTCGACGCCCTGCGCGCAGAGGGCGTGCCCCACATCTCGCCGGGCTACCAGCTGCTGCACCTGCTGCCCATCTACCAGCGGCGCACGGCCCACGGCAGCCGCGGCTTCCCCTGGAGCGCGGACTTCTACCACGGCCACGCGCGCTACGACGAGGGCATCTGCCCCGTGGCCGAGCGGCTGCACAAGCACGAACTGCTGGCGCTGGAACTTGGCCCCCACGACTACACCGACGAGGAGGCCGATCTGGTCATCGCCGCCTTCCGCAAGGTGTGGGCCAACCTGGACGAACTGCGCGCCAGGGCCAGGGCCGGAGCAGGAAAATGAGCGCCGACGCCACGCTGCGCACGCCGCTGCTGACCCTTGAGCCCTTCGGGCCGAAACATCTGGGCCAGCGCTACGTGTCGTGGCTCAACGACCCGGAGGTGGTGCGCCACAGCGAGCAGCGCCACCGCGCGCACAGCCTGGAGTCCTGCCGGGCCTACGCGGAATCCTTCGCGGGCTCGCCCAGCGGCCTTTGGGCCATGCTTACGCGGCAGGGCGGGCACGTGGGCAATGTCACCGCCACGGTGGACGCCCCCAACGCCGTGGCCGAACTGGGCATCCTCATCGGCGAACGCGGGCACTGGGGCCGCGACCTGGCCACCCAGGCCTGGACCGCCCTGGCCGACCACCTGTTCCGCGCGCGCGGCCTGCGCAAGATAGAGGCCGGGGCCATGGAGGAGAACGCCGCCATGCTGCGCGTGGCCCACAAGCTCGGCATGACGCCCGACGGCCGCCGCGCCCGGCGCTTTGTGCTGGACGGCCGCGAGGTGGACGCCGTCTTCTTCGCCCTGTTCCGCGAGGACTGGCTTGCCCGCCACCCCCTGCCGCCCTATGGGCCAAACGGAGAGGAGCGCTAGCCCATGGACGCCAGCCACGCCGCCGCGTTCCGCGCCTTTGGCGCGCGGGCCAACCTGCTGGCCGTGCTCGACCACTCCGGGAGGGCTGGCAACGGCTTCGTCATGGCCAGCTTCGACCAGCATCCGCAAGTGCTGGGCTGTCACTGGGCGCACTACCTGTATTCCTACCTGCTCTCCGAGTTCGGCGACAGCCCGGAAATAGGGGCTGAGCGGGCGCGGGCGTTCATTCTTTCGCGCACCAAGTTCGGGCTGACCATGCAGCCCATGGACGCGGAACAGCGCGCCTTTGTCCGGCGCATCGGCGGCGATCCCGACGTTCCCCTGGACCGCGAGGCCGGGCTGCGCGCCTTCACGGAACTCCTTTCGGCGGGGCCGACCATCTCCCGGCGCGACCTGGTGCTGGCCGCCTACTACGCCTTCGCCGTCGCCGCTGGGCGCGACACCTCCCAGACGGCCTACATCCTCACCTCCGACGCGGTGAGCCTGCGCGCGGAGCCGCGGGCTAGGCCCTTCAGCGGGCGCATTGCACGGGAAATGCTGCGGGACTTCCCGCAGGCGCGGTTCATCAGCCTTGTGCGCGACCCGCGCGCGGTGTTCGCCTCCAACCGCCACCAGTTCGTCAACGTCAACGGCAACATGCACGGACTGGCCCCCGGCAGCCTTTGCGCACGTCTGGCGGAGCTCGCCAGCGGCGAACCCAGCACCGAGGGCTGCGTGTTCCTGCACTGGATCGTGTACTGCGCATCCGCCGCCAAGACCGTGTACGCGCTCAAAACCGAATTCGCGCCGCATTTCGTCACCCTGCGCAACGAGGATCTGAACCTGGACTTCGCGCCCACCCTGCGCGGCCTGTGCCGCTGGCTGGGGGTGGACTTCCACCGGCCCTGGGCCGAGCCGGACTTCACGCCCACCAGCCTGGGCAGCCCCTGGCGCGGGGCCGGCGCCTACAGCAACACGTACCAGACCAACGCCCACGGTCCGCTCAAGAACGATCCGGACAACGTGTCGCGCAAGGTCACCGGGCCCAACGCCTACGTCACCCAGCGCTGGCGCTCGCGCCTTTCGGACAGCGAAACCGCCGTCATCGAAGCCCTTTTCGCCGACGAGATGCGCGACCTGGGCTATGCGCCCCTGCACGCCGACCCCCGGCGCGGCCTCGCCGCCCGGCTGTGGCGGCCCTTCACCGGGGAACTGCCCGCGCCCGCCTGGCTGGCGGATGGCACGCGCCTGGGCTGGCGCGAGCTTAGCCGGCGGCTCTTTTATGCCCTGGCCCTGCCGCCCTTCTACGCGCTGTCCAGGCTGGCGCTTATGAGCTTCATCCGGCGCGGCTATTTCGACAATCCCGGCTTCCGCACCCTTCCCGGCCCGGCAGGCTGGCCCCGCGCCGAAAACAGCCAAGGCCCGGACGCATGATCGCGCACGCCGTCCTCTTCCACGGCACGGACCTCGCCGGGCCGGGACAGCAGCGCCTCCTGGAGGACGCAGCCCAGGGCCGCACGCTGGTGGCGCTCGACTCCCAGGCCCTGGCCTGGACCCTGCGCGAGGGACTGGCCGCAACCATCCTGGATGACTGGCTGGACGAGACCGCCCAGGCCAGCGCCCGCGCCCTGGCCACAAGGCTGGAGACCTCCTGGTTCGAACCCGCCCGCGCCGGGCTCACTTTTGACGGCCTGTGCTGGCCGGAATTCGACCGCGAGGCCCTCTACGCCTACTGGCTCTCCGCCGCCACCGCGCACGGGCTCATGACCGCCCTCGTCGCGCGGGGCGTGCGCGCACTCACGGTCTTCCGCCGCAACCCGCCGCGACCCATGCTCTACTTCGAGCCCGCGGACACCGCCGCCCTGTACTGGGCCGCAGCCTTTCCCGGCCAGGTGGAGAGCGTCGTCCTGCCGGAGCCGCAAGAGGCCGCGACGCCATCCCCGGCCCCGGACGGCGACGCGCAGCCGGATTTTTTTCTGCACGACAACGCGGAACTCCTGCGCGGCCGGGCGGCCGTGTGCCTGAACCCGCTGGAGGTGTTCCGCCTGGGGCGGCACATCCGGGAGCTGCGCGCCGCCTTTGGCGACCGTGTAGTGCTGGTGGTGAACTCGCACCTGCCGGAGCACATTCGGCCCATTGCGCGGGATACCGGGCTGCCCGTGCTGGGCCTGGGTCCGGCGGGCAATCCGGGGCCGGACGTTGCGGGCCGCTGCGCACAGGCGCTGGAGCTGCTGCAAAACGCCCAGCCCGAGCCCCTGCGGACCATGCTCGCGGTCAACGCCGCGCACTTCGCCGCCTTGTTCCGGCGCTGGACCTGGCTGGAGGCCACGCGCGGCTACTGGCGGCGCGCCATGGCCGCCGCGCCCCCGGCGCTTGTGGCCGTCAGCAGCCTGGAAGACAGCGAATCCCAGCTGCCCGCCAGCGTGGCCGGAGAGCTCGGCATCCCGAGCCTCTGCCTGCCCCACGGCGTGGGGCTTACCCGGGCCGCCCGGCCCAAAGCCGATCTGGTGCTGCACCTGGGGCAGGGCGACCGCGAGGCGTACCTGCGCTCCGGCATCACGGCAAAGCGCCTCGTCCCCTGCGCGGACCTGGGCATTGAGAACGAATACCCCGTGGACACCGGCCTACCCTGGGCCGCGGCCAAGGGGAAGCTCAACGTGCTGGCGCTGATGGCCGCAACAGGACGGCCGGGCGTGCTCTACCCGGTGCTGGCCTTGGGGGCGCAGCTGGCCGCCCTGCGCGCCTTGGCCGCGCCCCCGGCCGACCTGGCCCCGCGCCTGGCCCTCAGCCTCAAGACCCACCCCGGCCTGCCGGACCTGGAGGCCGTGGACGCCGCCGGACCGGAGGCGCGCGCCCTGCTGGCCCCGCTGGACCTGCCCCTGGCCCGCGCCCTTGCCGCCGCGGACCTTGTGGTGGCGCTCAACTACACGGGCGTGGGCGTGCTGCACTGCGCCGAAGCGGGCAAGCCCCTGCTGCACTTCCGCCTGGACCCGCACCTGGGCCGGGCCGAACCCTTCCCCTTTGCGGACATCTACGACCCGGCAGGCGACATGACTTTGAGCGCGGACGCATTCTGGGCCGCCGTGCGCCGCTTCCTGACCGAACCGGAGTATGCGCAGGGCCTTGCGTCCAAAGCGCGGGACTTCGCGCGCGGCTTCCACGCCGGGAAACGCCGCAGCCTGCGCGACATCGCGGCGGACTTTGCGCCGCAAGGGGGCGGGTCATGCGCATCCTGATGCTCTCCGACGGGGAGGTGAAAGGCGGGGCCTCCACAGCCGCCGCGCGCATGGCGTCGGGCCTGACGCGGCTGGGGCACCAGGTGCTGCGCGTGGTGCGCTTCCCGGACACGCCGCAGCCGGGCAACGCGCATCCCTGGGACACCGAGGTCATCGAAACCCCGCCGGAGCTGGTGCGCGACTGGCTGGACGAGCCCTCGGCCGCCGCCAGGGAACACGTCCGCGCGGAGCTGGGCCGGATCATCGAACGCTTCCGGCCCCAGGCGATCAGCGTGCACAACCTGCACGGGGCCACGCGCCACGGCTGGAGCGCGGAGCTGGCCGGGCAGTGCGCCCAGGCCGCGCCCACGGTCTGGACCCTGCACGACCTGTGGAGCGCCACGGGGCGTTGCGCCTACACCGGCGGCTGCCGCCTGCATCTTTCCGGGACCTGCGGCGAGGCCTGCCCCACCTGGGGCGAATACCCCTCCTGCGCGCCGGAGCGCATCGCCGCCCAACTGGCGGAGAAGCGCGCCGTGCTGGCGCAAACCCCCGGCCTCTGCGCCGCGGCACCCTCGGCCTGGATCGCGCGGGAGGCCTCCTTGGGCCTGTGGGCCGAACACAGGGTGGAGGTGCTGGCCAACGGCCTGGATCTGGACGTGTTTCGCCCCGTGGACCGCGCCCAGGCCCGGCGCGCCCTGGGCCTGCCGGAGCGGGGCCGGGTGCTCTTGGCGGCCTCGCTGTTGCTGGACGACCCGCGCAAGGGCACGGACCTGCTGTTGGCGGCCTTGCCCCGGCTTGAGCCGGGAGCCACCCTGCTGCTCATGGGCGGCGGCGGGCTGGAGGTTCCGGAAGGCCACGCGGCCGTGCGCCGCCTGGGCCTGCTTACCCGCGACGCGGACAAGGTGCTGGCGTACAGCGCGGCGGACGTGCTCGTGCATCCGGCGCGGCAGGACAACCTGCCCAACACCGTGGCCGAGGCCCTGGCCTGCGGCACGCCCGTGGCCGGATTCGCCGTGGGCGGGGTGGAGGAGATGCTGGCGGACGGGGCTGGCGCGGCCGCGCGGGAGATGACGCCGCACGCCCTGGCCGAAGCCATCGAAACAGTGCTGGCGCGGGGGCCGCGCGATGCGCGGGCGCGCTGCCGGGAACTGGCGCTGGCCCGCTACCCCTTGCCCATCCAGGCCGGAAGGCTGGCCGCGCTGCTGGAAGAGCTGGCCCAAGGCCGCTGAGAATCCCCCCAGGCCTCACAGACGGGCGCTTTCGCCCGGAACGCCGGGCTGCGCGAAGGATCGCGCGCTCCGGCCAGCGGGGCGGCGCCGGTGTGAAGGCATCGGCGCAAGGTCCCGCCCGACAAGGGGCCCGGACTAGCCGCGCTTGCGGGCCAGGCAGTACACGGACCAGGCGTCGTCGCTCGCGGGCGCGCCGGTCATCCACTCCCCGAACTCCAGGGCGACAAGCCCAGCCTGTTCCAGGAAGCCTTCCAGCTCCGGCGCGAAGAAATAGCGCATGGCGTGCGTCTCGCGCAGGGTCTCGGCGCGGTCGCCGCTGCGCTCGCGGATGTTCACGGTGAAGTTCACGTCCACCACGTGCCGGTGGGCGTGGTGCACGGGGTCGGCCCGGCGGATGACGCAAACGCGCTCATCGGCCATCTCCTTCACGCGGACCTCTGCCGGGGTTTTCAGCACGGCCGGGCCGTGCCAGAAGTCAAAGAAGAGCAGCCCGCCCGGCGCCAAATGCTCCGCGGCGCGGGAAAGCGCGGCCACAAGGTCCGCGTCCTCGGTCAGGTAGCTCATGACGTGGAACAGCGAGACCACGGCGTCGAAGCGGCGGTCCAGGGCCAGCTCGCGGATGTCCGCCGCCAGAAAGCGGCAGCCGGGGCCGTTGGCGCGGGCCTTGTCCAGCATCCCCTCGGAGCGGTCCACGCCGGTGACCTGGAAGCCCATGGCGGAGAACAGCGCCGCGTGCCTGCCCGTGCCGCAGCCAAGCTCCAGCAGGCTGCGCGCCCCGGGCGCGTGCGCGCGCAGGCGTCCGGCCACGAAGGCGGCCTCGGCCGCGTAGTCCTTGTCGCGGTACAGCAGGTCGTAGTAGGCCGCGTACAGACCGAACACGCCGCCGCGGGCTTGCTCTTCCCCGCCCGCGCTCACGCCGTCTCCAGCAGGTGGCGCAGTTGCGCGGCCGCGGCCTCGATCTGGGCGTCCGTGGTCCCCAGTCCGCCGGGCAGGTAGAAGCCGCGCCGGGCGATGCGCTCGGAAACCGGGTGCCGCTCGCCCGCGAAAAGCCCCAGGCGTCGCAATACGGGCTGTTCGTGCAGGGGCCAGAAGAAGGGCCGCGTGCCCACCCCGGCCTTGCCCAACCGCGCCATGGCCTCTTCGGCGTCGAAGGGAACGGCGTCATCCAGCACCACGCCGAAGACCCAGTAGACGTTCTCGGCGTCCGCCGTGCGGGCAAGGGGCAGCTGGATGCCCGGCGCGCCCGCAAGCAGCCGCCGGTACAGCGCGCCCATCTCCCGCTTGCGGACAAGCGCGGCGTCCAGGCGCTCCAGCTGGGCCACGCCCACGGCCGCCTGCAGGTTGCTCATGCGGAAGTTCCAGCCCAGCTCCTCGTGCACGAAGCGCCGCTTCTGGAAGCAGAGGTTGCGCAAGCTGCGGCAGCGCTCCGCAAGCCCGTCGTCGTCGGTGAGGAGCATCCCGCCCTCGCCCGTGGTGACGTGCTTGTTGGGGTAGAAGCTCAGGCAGCTGAGGTCGCCCAACCCGCCGCAAGGCCTGCCGTTGCAGGTCTGGCCGATGGCCTGGGCCGCGTCCTCGATGACCACGAGGCCGTGCCGCTCCGCAAGGGCCAGCAGGCCCTGCATGGGCGAGGGCAGGCCGAAGATGTGCACGGCCATGATGGCCCTGGTGCGCGGCGTGATGCGCGCGGCCACCGCCTCCACCGTGACATTCCAGGTGTCCGGGTCGCAGTCGGCCAGCACCGGGGTGGCCCCGGCCCGCACGATGGCGGCGGCGCAGGAGATGATGGTGTGCGCGGGCAGGATGACCTCATCGCCCGGCCCCAGGCGCAGGGCGGCCACGGCGGCGTCCAGCGCGGCGGAGCCGTTGCACACGGCCACGGCGTGCCTGCGGCCCATGCGCCGGGCCAGGCCTTCCTCCAACCGGGCCACGAAGGGGCCTTCGGAGGAGATCCAGCCCGAGCGCACGCACTCCACCAGGTAGCGTTCCTCGTTGCCGTCCAGCCGGGGCTCGTTCACGGGGATGAAATCCATCAGCAGTCCTCCAGACGCACGCAGGCCTCGTCCACGGGCGCGAAGCGGCGCTTGTCGTCCTCGCCCGCATACGGCCCCTGTTTCACCTCGATGATCTCCGACTCCTCCAGCATGGCGAAGCCATGGCCGCCGTCGGCCAGCAGAATCACATCGCCGGGGCCGAGCACGCGGCTTTCCAGGTAGGCGTCGCCGTCCTGGTAGAAGTCCACGCGCACGCGGCCGCTCTTGATGAACAGCACCTCATGGGTGAAGCGCACCTCGCGCGGGACGGGGTTGTGCACGTGCGGCGGAATGGCGTAGCCCTTGCCGCGCTTCATGTAGGCCAGTTGCTGCGAAAACTCCGGCGGGGTGAAGAACTCGATGCCGTCCTTCTGGAAGCCCGCGCGCAGAATCAGCGCCAGGGTGCGGCCCTGGTGGGCGATGTGCTCGATCATCGGCTGCCTCCTTGGGCCGGGTCGGTACCGTTGTCCGCAAGCAGGGCGTCCAGCGTGGCGCTCATGGCCTGGGCCTCGGTCGCATAAAAGGCCCGCGCCCGCGCGCCCATGGCCGCGCCGCCCGCAGGTCCGGCGTCGTCGAGCGCGTCCAGGCTCGCGGCCCGCGTCAGGTCGAAGCCCAGGCCGTGTTCGCGCACCAGGCCGGAAATGGACAGGTTGTCGTTCGAGAGCACCGGTTTGCCCGCCCGGCAAATCCAGTACAGCTTGCCCGAGGCCCGGCCGCAATGCCGGTGGTTGTACCCGCCGTTGTAGTAGCTGACAACGCCCGCCCGGCACAGGGCGTACACCCGGCGTATTTGCGGGCCGCTCAAGAAATCGGTGTTCAGCACGATCTCCGGCCACCGCTGGGCGACGGCCCGCAGCTCCTCCAGCCCCGCGCCGCCCCAGCCGCTCACCAAAAGTTTCCAGCCGGGTCGCGAGGCCGCCGCGCAGCGCAAAAAGGAGGCCATGGTCTCCAGTGTGGCGTGCTCGGTCTGGATGGATCCGGAGAGCACCAGGGTGCGCGACCAGTCCTCCACGCCAGGAATCTCCACATCCTCCTCGCCGTAATCCTCATCAGGCAGGCTGGCGTTGGGCAGAAGCACCGGGTCGGCCGGGACGTACCCCGTGGCCTGGGCGTAGCCGCGAAGGCGGTCCTGGTCCTGAATCAGCAGCCGGGCGCGGCTTGCGGCAAAGGCGCGGGCCAGAAGGCCCGCGTCGAACTGGCCGGGATCGGGAATCTCTGTGGAATACAGGAAGGCGCGCGCGCCCAAATCCGCCACGGTCTGCGCGCAGGCGAGGAACGACGGCTCGTCAAAGAACACGGCCAGGCGCGGGCCGGGGCCGGAAAGGGCCTCGACCAGGCGCTGCGGGGCCTCCTGCGCGGAGGCCGACCAGTGCACGGGAAGCTCGCGAAACACCGCTTCGCTGGGGAAGCGCCGGGCAAGAAAATCCAGCTGTCGCGGCCCCACCAGCCGAGGGGAAAGCCCCAGGCGGGTCAGGCGCATGGCGAAGGTGATGACCGGGTCCGACAGGGACCACCAGGGATACTGGGCGACAAGTGCGGCGGGCATGGGTTTTGGGCGCCTCCCTCTCGTGCGGGCGATTTCTTGACGGCATGAACGCCGCGCGCTACCCACAGCAAGTTCCGAGCCACCGCAGGCGGCGGGCAATGGCTTCCCTCTTGCAAAGTCGGCCGGATGGTACTGAACGGACCGGACCGGTGGCAACCGGAAATGCGAGGTGTTCATGCGGCGGATGCTGAACCTGGGGTGCGGCGGGCGCTTCCACCCGGACTGGGTCAATGTGGACTTCCGCGCCTGCGCGCCGGAGGTCATGGCCTGCGACCTTTCGCGCGGGCTGCCGTTTCCCGACGCCTCTTTCGACGTGGCCTACCACTCGCACCTGCTGGAGCACTTTCCCCGCGCCCAGGCTGGCGGCTTCCTGCGGGAGTGCCTGCGGGTGCTTAAGCCCGGCGGGGTGCTGCGCTGCGCCGTGCCGGACTTCGAGGCCATGGCCCGGCAGTACCTGGCGCAGTTGGAAGGCGCGCTGGCCGGAGACGAGGGCAGCCGCGAACGCTATCAATGGATCATGCTGGAAATGCTGGACCAGATGGTGCGCGAACGCTCCGGCGGCGAGATGCTGGACTACTGGAAGCAGGACCCCATGCCCGCCCAGGAGTATGTGTTCGCGCGGGTGGGCGCGGAGGCCCGGCAAGCCCGCGCGGCCCTGCGCGCCGCAGGCAAACTGCGCCCGGCGGGCGCTGCCGCGCCTGCGCCCGCGCGCCCGGACCCGGCCGCCATCGGCGCGTTCCGCAGCTCCGGCGAGGTCCACCACTGGCTGTACGACCGCCATTCCCTGGCCCAGGCCCTGCTGGCCGCGGGCTTCGTTCAGCCGCGCCCGTGCAGGGCGGATGAATCCGCCATTCCCGGCTTCAACGCCTATCTGCTGGACATCGAGGCCGACGGCGGCGTTCGAAAGCCCGACTCCCTGTTCATGGAGGCGGTCAAGCCGTGAGCGGCGCGCCACATTTCGAGCCTCCGCGCATCGAGCGCTTCTGGATCGCCGAGGAGCCGGACCAGTGGCGCGACGAGGCCGCGGCGCTGGGCCTTTGCGCCGCGCACATCGCCGCCTGCGGGGCCGACGACGCCGGGGCCGAAGCCGCGCGGCTGGCGGAGCTCGGCCTGGCCGCCCCGCGCTTCGACCCGCGCCTGCCCGCCTTCCAGCAGGCCGCCCTGGCGTGCGGGGCCGTAAGCGCCGTGTGCCCCTGGTGCGGCAGGCCCACAGCCGGGACCGAGTCCTACCCGGCGTTCATCAACGCCTTTGACCAGCCGGTGTTCCACCGCTTCCGCTGCTGCGGCGAATTCTTCCTCGTGGCGGCCAAATCGCCCCAGGCCAAGGTCGCCCTCTGGCTGCCGCAGGCGCACGCCCTGGCGAGCTTCATCGAGTACCGGCGCTACCCGCACAACCACGACTACTACGGCGCGGCGCAGTTCGCGGAGTGGCTCAAGCTCTTCGCCCGGCTGCTGGCGGAAAACGCGGGCCTCGCGGCCGCGTACCGCAACGCGGGCGCCACGCGCCGCACGGCGCTGGCCCTGGGCTTCGTATTCAACTTCGGCCACCATGTAAGCGACGAGCTCTCGGCCCTGCCCTTTGTCCCGGCCCTTACCGCAGGCCGCGAGCCCTTGTCGGTCCTCGGCCCCTTTGATTTCTTCGACGCGGGCCAGGTGTTCGCGGCGGAGCTCGGCCCCGCGCCCCTGCGCGTGGCCGCCCAGGGCGGGCAAACCCCGCCGGAGCTGTTCCGGCTTGCGCTTGAGGAGAACCTCTTCGTCACGCGGCTGTCCCACACCGCGCCCCTGCAGGAGGCCGTGGCCCGACGACTGCTGGACGCGGCGGCAGAGCGCCTTACGCCCGAGCTGGCGCGGCGGGTGGAGGAGTCGGCGCTCTCGCGGCCGCTGGTCTGGGTGACCCTGCGCGGGCACAACCGCGCTTGGCGCGGCGAGGCCCAGGGCCTGGCGCAAGTGCTGAACGCCCTGGCCACGGAGCACCCAGGCCTAGGGGCGGTTTTTGACGGCTGGGAGCGGGAACGGCCCGCGCTGGAAGAGCTGCTGGCCGCGCTCTCGCCCTCGGTGGCGGCCTTCGACGGCCTGGGCACCAGCCTGTACGAGGCCCTGGCCTGGGCGCGAAAGGCGGATTTCTTCATCGCCCCCTACGGCAACGGCACGGGCATCACCAGCATCGCCAACATCCCCGGCGTCATCCACTGCCACGAGGAATGGGCCAAGCCCGAACCCTTCTGCGTAAACCGGCGGGAGCGCTGCGCCCTGGCGCATCCCGTGTGCGGCAGGACCATCCACGAGCCTGGCCGCGACAGCTACAGCGCGGACTACGAGCTGGACTGGCGCGAGGTGCTGGCCGCGGCGCGCGCCGTGCTGCGCGGCCTGAAGCCGCGCCCCTAGCCGCGCACCCCCACGAAGAGCGTGCGCGTGGGGCACAGCACATGCGCCTCAACCGCGTCGTAGCGCTCGCGCATGAGCGCCTCGATGGTCTGGGGATTGTACTCCGGGTGGTGCGCGGGCGAATAGTTGGAGAGCACGAAGGGCTCGCTTTCGTGCGGGGCCACGTATTCCAGCAGCAGCACGCGCCGACACAGCGCATCGGCCTGGTCCAGCACCTGGCTTACGGTCTTGCCGAAGGTGAACACCAAATGGTGCACCAGGGCCAGGTAGGCCACGGCGTCGAAACGGCGCTCCGGCTTGCGGTAGCCGCCAAAGGCCGCCACGTCCTCGATGAAGGCGGTGAGCGGCAGGCCGGTGTCGCGCGCGTGCAGGTACAGCTTGTCGATGAGGCTCTCGGCCGTGTCCAGGCCCACGGTCTCCACCCCCCGGCTTGCAGCCAGCAGGCTGAAGCGCCCCTTGTTGCAGCCCAGGTCCAGGAAGCTCGCCGCCCCGTGCCGGGCCAAGAGCTCCAGCACCAGTTCCTCCTTGCCGCCCTCGGGCCGCAGCTCGCCCAACCCGGCGGCCTGATAGCCCTCGCTGTTCCAGCCCACGGCGGAGTACGCCACGGTGACGCCGTCGAGCCAGGCCCGCACCCCGGCCAGGAAGCCCGGCAGATCGCGCGCGGCGAAGCGCTCCTCGGACCGGGCGCGCAAGGCCGCCACCGGGGCCGCCACCTCCGGTGTGAGCAGCGGGGCCAGCTCCTCCCAGCCCAGGGTGCGCCGCACGGTGTCGCGCATGAGGGTGGTCTGCCGCGCGGCCACCAGGGCCAGCGGATGCACCCAGGCCCGGAAAAAGGACTCCAGCAGCGGGCCGGACAGGCAGGCGGCCTCGGCCGGGCCGATGGAGCAGAAGTCCACGAAGCGGGGCCGCGAACGCGCAAAGAGCACGTTGTCCGTATGGCAGTCCTGCAGGGAGTAGCCCTCCCGCGCGACGGCCTCCCAGAAGCCGACGAAGAAGCGCGCCGCGTCCAGGTACTGCGAGGCGCTCCAGTTGGCGCGCGACTGGGCCAGCAGGCTCTGGTGCTCCAGCACCAGGCCCTGGGGTCCGTCGGCGTGGATCCAGGTCGTGACCAGGCCCAGCTCCATGAGCCGGGCCATGCGCCCGGCATCGCGCGCCAGGTCGCGATAGAAGGCGTAGTCCTGCTCCAGGATGGCCCGGAAGGTGCGTCCGTCCTCGAAGTACACCCGGCCCCGGTTGTCGCCGCCGGGCAGGTCCGCCGCGCCTTCCGGGACACAGGCCGTGGATGCGCAGGAATCCCTGAGCCCGGCCTGCGCCGCGCCCAGGCGCGCCCAGGCGCGGGGATCGAAGAACTCGTACCGCCACAAGAAGATCAGGTCGCAGGATTCCGGCGCAAGCAAGGCCAGGGTCTTCATCACCGAAAGATAGTTTGCCGGGCACACGGCGACGACCAGATAGTCCGGCCAGTGGGCCAGCCTGGCCGGATGCGTCACCGGCAGGCCCTCGAAGGCGGTCTTGGCCGGGGCCACGTCCAGGAAGCCCGCGATCTCCGCGCCGGGCAGGCCGGACACAAGCCGCAGGGCCAGCGCGCCGGACGCGCCCGCCCCGTAGATCAGGCCGCGTTTGCCGCCGAAGCTGGAGTCGAAGCCCGCCACGGAGCGCGCGGCGGCGTCCAGGTCCACGTCGGCGAGGGCGAAGGACTTCCGGAAGGTGGCGGTGTAGTCCAGCTCCATGCACAGTATGCGGTTGTTCATGCGTATTGTTCTCCCTACCCGGCCCAGGCCTGGGCCGGGCGCGGCGCGGTATAGCATATGGCGCGTTCAGGCGCGGGCAGCACGGGCATGATGCGCTCCGGCGCGAAGCCCAGGGCGGCCAGCTCCACAGCGTAGGCCCGGTCCGGGTCCATGTCCATGACCAGCGCCCAGGCGGACTGTGCGGGCGGCGCGGCGCGGTCCCACTCCCGCAAGTGGAAGCGGTACTGCGTTTCGCTGATGACCGGCGGCCTGCGCCCCATGACGCGGCCGAAGGGGTCCACCTTGATCATGTTGCCGTAGACGAAATCGTTTTTTGTGGCGCGCAGCACAAGGGCGCCGCCCTGGGCGTCCAGACGGTCCAGAAAGCCCCGCACCGCGTCGAAGTGCGCGGCGTATTCGGGCACGTCGGCCAAATGGACCCAGGTGTGGTTGCGGCAGTTGGGGCAGAAGAGCTGATAGCTCCACTTGGGGTGCCCCACCCGCTCAGCGAGTTCCTTCCCGCAATGCGAGCAGGCGGCCCTGAGCGAGCCGCCCTGGCCCATGCCGAAGGAGAACTCCAGCAGCCAGGCGTGGTTGCGCCTAAAGTGCGCGGTGTACAGCCGTGCGAGTTCTTCCCGCAGGAAGGGGAACAGCTCCGCGTCCTCTATGCCGGTCATGTTGAGCTTCGGCGCAAAGGCCAGGTAGATGGCCTTGTTCATGATCCGTGCGTGGGCCACGGGGTCGTCCACAAGGCCGCGCGCGGCGCAGTCGTCAAAAAGCGGAGTGCCAGGCACCGGCGTGGTGAGGGAGTAGTACTTGGGCAGCTCGTTGGCCTCCATGAGCAGATCGATGGTGGCGCGCACGTCGTCCTTGGTCTCCTCCAGGTAGCCGAACATGACGGACACGCCCCGGTTGATGCCCGCGGCCTGCGTCTCGCGGATGGCGCGCAGGTTGTCCGCCGGGGTCACGTGCTTGTTCATGCGCTTGAGCACCCGCGCGCTGCCGCTCTCCACCCCGTACTGGATCTCGGTGCAGCCCGCCTCGCGCATGAGCCGCAAGGTCTCCAGGTCGGCGATGTTGGTGCGCAGGCCGCAGCCCCAAGGCAGCCCGATGCCGGAGTCCATGTAGGCGCGGCAGAATTCGCGGATGCGCTTGGGGTTGGCCATGAAGGTCTCGTCGCGGAAACTTAAGCCCTCCAGCCGGTACTGCTCGTGGGTGGCGCGTATCTCGTCCACCACCTGGTCCACGGCGCGGATGCGGTAGCCCCGGATGGTGCTGTTGCAGTAGTGGCAGCGGTTGGGACAGCCCCTGCTGCCCAGAAAATGCAGCACCCGGCAGCCGATGTGCCGGAAATAGGCCTCGATGTCGCAGATGCTCCAGTCGGGCAGGATGTTGCATTTCTTGAGGTTGATGGGCGCGCGCGCCTCGGTGACGAGCGCCCGGCCGTCCAGCCCGCGGCAGAGCAGGCCCGGCACCTGATGGAAGGGGCGGCCGTCCGCGTGGGCCAAAAGCAGGTCCTCCAGGGTGGCCTCGCCCTCGCCCACCACCCCGACGTGGAAGTCCAACTCGGAGAACAGGCGCTCGCCGGGAAAAGCGCTGACGATGGGGCCGCCCAGCACGCGCAGGGCCTGTGGCTGCAGAACGCGCGCATCGTCCAGAAACCGGACGAAGGTGTCCACGAAGGTGAGCATTCCACCAGTGCAGATGACGTCGTATTCGCGCTCGGCCAGTAGCTCGCGGGAGTTTTTGGGCGTCAGGCTGCAATGGGGGACGTACAGCTCTATGCGGGGATGCTGGCGGAGATACCCGGCCAGGTACAGGAAGCCCATGGGCGGCAGCTCGGTGGGGTCATCGTAGATGGGCGACAAGAGCAGCGCGCGAATCTTCCGGTCGGACTCCATGGACGCACCTCCTTTCCGCATGGCTCCCCGCCTAGCCAGCCTTCACGCAGCGCAGGGCGAAGAGGCAGTAGATGAGCTGACCCGGATTGGTCCGCATGAGGGCGGGGATGTCCGGGAAAAAGAGCACCTGGCCGGAGAGACAGGCGGGCAGGCGCGACCACACGCGCTCCACGAAGGCGGCGGCGGAGTAGTGCCGGGCAAAGGGCTCCTCCCAGGGGTCGTCGCGCCACACGCGCTCCGCGCCGGGGTCGATGGCCACCAGCGACTGGTCGCAGCGCGGGCTGGTGATATTGATGAAGCCGTCCTCCAGGTACAGGGGGGCGATGACCAGCCTGCCGCCGGGCTTGAGGATGCGCGCGGCCTCGGCCAGCAGGCCCGTGTCCGCGTCGCCCATGAAGCACTCATAGGCGCAGTGCAGGGTCAGCGCATCGGCGAAGGCCTCGGGCAGGCCGGTGGCCGTGGCGTCGGCCCCGATGCGCCTGCCGCTCACCCCCGGCGGGTAGGACAGGTCCAGGCGGTAGGCGGCCACGCCCCGGCGCTCCAGCGCCCCGGCGTAGGGGCTGCCCGCGGCGGCCACGTCCACCAGCACGTCTCCCGGCTTTGGCGCGGCCTCCCGCGTGGTGATAAAGTGCTCCAGGCACTTCTCCGCCATGAAGCCGCCATAGGGGCGATAGAATTCCGTCAGCTCCGGCCAGTCCGCCATCCAGCGAACCAGCTCGGCGGCATCCAGGCGGCGGTCCTCCACGGGTACGCCCAGGGCCTGCACCTGCGCGCGCACGGCCTGGAACAGGGCGAAGTTGCCCACAGGGTCCTGGGCGTGGTCGCGCGCGGACTGCCGCAGCCGGGCCGGGCTGGCCGCGAATTCCTCCAGCTGCCGGGCCAGCCAGTCCTCGCTCATGGCCTCGCTCATGGCCGCGTTCATGACGGCCTCCGGGCCAGGGCGAACCAGCTGCCCGCCGGGGTGAGCCTGCGCAGCAGCGAGGGCCGTGGCGGCGGGCCGTCCAGCTCGGCCGGGTGAAAAGTCTCGTTGTCCAGGCTCAGGATATCGAGCCCGGCCAGGGACAGCAGGCGGCGCAATTCGCGGGCGGTGAATTCGGTATGGAAAAAGGTCTGGCCGTCCCAGCTGGCGGTGACGAGCCTGCGCCTCCGGGTGGCCGGGAAGGCGCGGCCCAGGGCGTATTCCAGGTAGGACAGGGCGCGGCTGCGGTCGATGCTGGCATAGCCGGGCGTATCGAGCATGAGGAGCCCGCCGGGCCTGAGCACGCGCACGGCCTCCACCAGGCCGCCCAGGGGGTCGAAGAGGTGTTCGAGGATGTCGGTGTAGTTGACCACGTCGAAGCTGGCGTCGGCGTAGGGCAGGGCCAAGGCGTTGGCCAACTGGGCGTGGCCCTGGTCCAGAAATTCCTCCACGTAGGAGCGCACCGCGTCCACCCCGTGGTTCACGTAGCCCGCACGGGCGTACTCCACGGGGATGCCGTCGTTGCAGCGGCCGCCGCAGCCCACGTGCAGCACCAGTCCGCCGCGCGAACCCGCCGGGGTCGCGCCCAGCACGCGGCGCATGATCTTGCGCGCCTTCACGCGCACCTCGCGGCGCTGGTGCTCGAAAGCGGGCGATGCTTCATCGTCCTTCATGAACTCGGCCCGGCCGCGCTCGCAACAGCCCGCCTGGCGCACGGTGTCCTGCAAGGCCTGCAGGTCGCGCTCCCAGCCGCGGTTGAAGTCCCGCCTGCCGAAGAGCCGGTCCCAGGCGGTTTCTGGCGGGGGCGTCATGGCCAGCAGCCCCTCGCGCGGGAAATGCAGGTGCGCCAGCTCCGCCGGATAGGGCGGCGCGGGCCGGGACTCCACAAAGAGGTCGTGGTAGCGCCCAAGGCTGGGATAGTCCGCAGCGCAGGCGGCGCAGCGCAGGGCGTTTCCGGCGCTCTCCTCCAGCGCGCCCAGGCAGCGCGGGCAGCGCAGCAGCGAGGTGTCGTTGCCCCGGGTCATTGCGCGGCCTCCCGCAGGGCGGCGATCCGCTCCGCCGCGCCGGGCTCAAGGGTCGGCGGCCGGTAGTCGAAGTAGTCCCGCCGCAGCACCCAGCCCAGCAGGGCCGGGCTTGCGGCCACCGCCGCGTTATGGAACAGGTAGCCTTGGGCGTAGCCCTGGTGGATGCGCGACAGCTCCGGCTCCGTGCGGCCGGGGCCGTGGTGCGCGGCCAGGCTGCTTTGGGCCAGGGCCTCGGCCTCCGGCTTGGGCGGCACCGCGCCCAGCCTGCGTATGGCGGTGTAGGAATCGCACACGCCCTGGTAGAAGAAGCGCCGCCAAAAGGCGTCCAGGGTCAGGCGCGAGGCCGGGATGCAGTGCTCCACCAGCGCTCCGGGCGCATAGGCGCACAAATGCCCGCCCCGGGCCAGCTTGAAGGAGAGCCCGGTCTCGCCGTCGCCCTGGAAGTGCTGCAGGCGCGCGGGGATGCAGTCCGGGTGGAAGCCGCCCAGGTCGAACAGGGTCTGCCTGCGGATGGCGTAATTGAGCCCCCACACGAAGTGCGGCTCGACCATCCGGGGCTCGTGCCCCATGTGGATGAGGCTTAGGGCCGGGCAGCTCTCGCCCCAGGGATCGCGGCGCTGAAAGTGCGCGAACCACTCCGGCGGGGCGACGGCGAAGCGCCCCACGCTGGGACCACCCGCCAGGTGCACGCGCGGGTCGTCAAAGGCCCGCAGCAAGGCCGAAAGCCAGCCCGGCGCGGCCACGATGTCGTCGTCCACGAACACCAGCACCCCGCCTTTGGCCTCCAGCGCGCCCCGGTGTCGGCCGGAGAGCAGCCCGGGCTCCGGCTCGACCACGCAGCGCAGCCCGGCCAGCCGGTTCAAGCCGAAACGCTCCGGGGCCTCGGCGCACAGGGCGGCGGTGCCGTCGGTGGAGCCGTTGTCCACCACGAGCACCTCGAAATCCCCTGCCGGGACATCCTGCGCGGCCAGGGATTGCAAACACCCGGCCAGCAGGTCCGCACGGTTCAGGGTGGGCACGATGACGCTGGCGGCGATCACGGGCGCGCCTCGCGAAAGAAGTCCAGGGTCTCGGGCAGCAGGACGAGCGGGTCCTCCGGCGGCGAAATGCCGAGCCACTCGGCCATGCGGCCGGTATGGGCCACGAAGCGCAGCACCTCCGGCCCGCGCGCGGGCAGCACGCGCGTCTCCACGCGGCGTTCCGGCAGACAGGCGGCCACGCGTTCGGCCAGCTCCGGCAGGCTTGCGCCCCGGCCGGAGCCGATGTTCACCGGGCCGGCAGGCAGCTCGCCTGCGCGCTCGGCCAGGCGCAGCAGGGCCTCGCAGGTGAGCCCCACGGGCACGAAGTCGATGAGCTGGCCGCCGCCGTAGAGAAAGAGCGGCTCCCCGGCCAGGGCCCGCTGGCAGAACAGCGGGATCACCCGGTCCCGGTCGCCGGGGCCGTAGACGTTGGCCATGCGCACCACTCGGACGTTCAGGCCCTGGGCCGCAAAGGCCCCGCAGTAGGCCTCGGCCGCAACCTTGCTGGCGCCGTAGGCATTCTTGGGCGCCAGGGGCGCGTGCTCGCGCACGGGCAGCTCCGCGGGCTCGCCGTACACCTCCCGCGAGGAGGCGAACACGAAACAGCGCACGCAGGCCGCATCGCGCGCGGCCGTGAGCAGGTTCACCGTGCCCGCAACGTTGGCCCCGAAGGAGTAGCCCAGGTCCGTCACCGAGCCCAGCACGTTGGACTGGGCGGCCAGGTGGAACACCAGCTCGGCCCCGGCCACGGCCTGGCGGCAGGCCTGGGCATCTCGGATGTCGCCCTTGACGAAGCGTACGCGGCGGTCGCAAACCAGCGGGTCGTCCAGCATGTCGCCTGGGGCCGGGCAGGGGCGGAACAGGTTGTCCAGCACGCGCACCTGCGTCACCTCCGGCCGGGCCAGCAGCCGGGCCACCAGATGCCTGCCGATGAATCCGGCTCCGCCGGTGACCAGGACGATCACGGACGCGCCTCCGGCCGGGCCGGGCGTGTGCGGAGGGAAATGCGTGGGCGTGCGAAGTGGCGCATGTCAAAATCCTGCCAGGGCTTGCGGGATGAGGGGGGAGGAACAAACGCCGCGCCATCGCCCGCTGCGGCGGCGCGCGCCTGCACGACATTCAAGAACCGCGCCAAGGACGGCTATTCCCCCTGCGCGCCTCGAAGCAGCTCGGCGAGCCGCGCCTCCTGCCCGGCGAGCAGCTCCAGCAACTGCGCCAGCATCCGCCGGGCGAAGCCAAACTGGTAGCGCAGGCCCTCCGCCAACCGCTCCGGGTCCGGGGAGGTGACCAGGGAATGGAAACGCGGGTGATCGAAATCCTCGAAGCGTTGCAGGAGGTAGGTGACGTTGTTGGCGTCGAAGATGGCCAGCACCTTGCGCCCCTGTTCCAGGAACGCGGCCCCGCCGCCTGCCTGCCCGTCTCGGGCGCTTCTGGCGTCCAAGGCGTCCAGGGCGTCCAGCAGCGCCAGGCTGCCCTTGTGCCGGGCCGCCTCGGCGCGGGCCACGGCCAGGGCCCCGTCCAGGGCGGGCGCGCGGCGGCGCGCGGCGTGCGCCGTGCGCAGGGAGGCGGCCAGCCGCCCCGTGGGCGCAATGGCCGGGGCCTCGTCGAACACCACGGGCGGGGTGTCGATGATGCTGTCGCGGCTGGTGTTGACCACTTCCATGCCGGAGAGCCGCATCTCGTCGCCCAGCCAGTGTTTCACGTCCAGGAAGTTCAGGCTGGTGAAGCGTTCCCGGCCGAAACGGTTCACCACCGGACAAAGCTGCGGGAAGCGGTCGATGCGCTCGCGGGACTGGGGGGTGTACGTGCGGCCCGCGTCGCCGGTGACGTAGCGCAAGGACCAGGGATCGCCGGAGGACAGCAGCGCGCCCGCCAGCACGGCCCGGCCGCAGCCCAGGTGCCGCGCCAGGGAAAAGGCCGTGGTGAGCACCGAGCCGTGCAGCCGCAGGGCCGGGCGCGGGCCGAACACATCCGGCCGCACCGCGCCGAAGAGAAACTTCTGCGGAAACACCTCGCCCCCCAGGCAGGACAGGGCGTGGGCCACCAGCATCACCGGCCGAAGCCGGGGCAGGCCCTCGAAGCTGCGCGCCACCTGGAGCGAGGTGTCGTTGACCACGCAGAAGTGCGGCCGGATTCCGGCCTCCACCAGGGTCCGCAGGGCGGAGTTGACGCAGATGATCACCGCGTTGTCCTGGTGGGCGCGCAGGAAGTCCAACTGCTCGGCCAGGGCGGCGCCGGCGGCGGCCAAAATGGCCGTCTCGCCCCGGAACAGGCCGCGCAGGGCGTCTATGTCCGGACACAGGGCGTAGGCGGGCAAATTCTCGTACAGGTGGACCAGCTGGTCGTAAAACAGGTCCTGGACGATGGGCCGCAACGGCAGGCCCCGGCTCAGGGACTGACTGCCCAGGGGATACACCTGATGGCGGTAGAACAGGGTCTCCACGTACTGGGCCGCCTCCGCGGCCAGGGCGCGATCTTCCTCCGTGGCCTTGGCGGGGACCAGAAAGGCCGGGAAGCCCAGGCGAAACACCTCGCGGCCCAGAAGCTCCGCCAGGGGCGGCGAAAATTCGTGCGGGCGGCCCAGGAACAGGAAGGCCTTGCCCGCCAGGCGCGCGGGCTCCACAGCGGCCAGCAGACGGCCCAGGCGGGCGGGGTCGTGCTCGAACACCAGGACCAGCGCGCCGGGCTCGGCCAAGAGGCGCAGGAACTCCGGACTGGGCAGCGCCCCCACAACGGCCACAAGCCGCGTGGCCGCCAGCACCTGGTCCAGGGAGCTCTGCGGCGGCAGCACCTGGAACACGGGAGGCCCCCCGGCAACGGGCCGCGCAAGCCAGGGATTCTCAAAGGCCCACAGGGGCGCGTGGGGGGAAAAGATGTGGGCAGGGGCCTCCGGCGCATGGACTGCGGCGGACGGCGGGGAGACAAGATCCTCGGGCCGCGGCTCGCCGCGCGCGCTGAACAGCACGCCCGACTCCGCCAGCGCCCGGAACTGAGCCAGCACCCTGGCCAAGGAAACCGCCATCGCCCTCCCCCGCCCCGCAGCGTCTTGGCGCATCCCTGACGATGCGGCCACGCCTGGGGCTGGCCGCAGGAAACCCTATTTTCTAATGTTTGTCTAGATGCCCGCGGGACACCGCCCGACTGGCCGGAACGCACGCGCTCCGGGGCTTGGCAAAACCACTAGGCCAGGGGCAGCTCCACCATGAAGATGGACCCGCTGGGCCGGGCGGCCTCCACGCGCACCTGGCCCTTGTGGTCGGTGACGATGGAGCGCACGATGGTAAGACCCAGGCCGGTGCCGGTCTTCTTGCGCGAGAAGTAGGGCTCGAACATGCGCGCACGCTCCTCCTGGGTGAAGCCGGGGCCGTTGTCCTCCACGCTGATGCGCGCAAGCCCGCGCGCCGGGTCGTGGGCGGCGCGCACCAGCACGCGCCCGTCCTGGCGGCCCTCCAGGGCCTCGGCGGCGTTGGTGAGCAGGTTGATGAACACCTTGCGCAGGCCCTCGGCGTCGAAGGGCAGGGGCGGCAGGCCGGGGGCGGCGTCCAGCTCCCAGCGGATGCCCCGGTGGGCCGTGGCGAAGGTGCCCACCACCTCGGCGAGCAGCGGCGGCAGATCGCCGGGCACGAGCTGCACCTCCGGCAACTTGGCGTAGCCGGAAAACTCCGCCACCATCTGCTGCAGGCGCTCGGCCTCGCGCACGATGAGCGCGGCGCAGTCGTCGAAACTCTTGTCGTTGGCCACGGCCGAGAACTTGCGCATGAGCCGCTGGGCCGAAAGCTTGATGGGCGTGAGCGGGTTCTTGATCTCGTGGGCGATGCGCTGGGCCACCTCCTGCCAGGCGGCCAGACGCTGCACCTTCTCAAGCTCGGTGATGTCCTCGAACACGGCAACAAGCCCGGTGCCCTCGGCCTGGGCGTCGCCGCCGGTGAGCCCCACGAGATTCACCAAGAAGCGCGCCCCGCGATCCTTGAGCTGCAGGTCGATCTGCCGGGTCCATCTGGCCTCCGGCACCTTGGCCAGGTGCTTGAGCGCCCCGGTGAGCAGTTCCGCGAACTCGCCGCGCACCAGGTGTTGGGCCTTGCGCCCCACCAGCTGCTCGGCGTTCACGCCCAGCATGGCCTCGGCCGCCTTGTTCACCGTGCCGATGCGCCCGCTGGCGTCGGTGGAGACGACGCCGCTGGTGATGTTGTCCAGCACGGCCTCGATGTACCTGCCGCGCCGCTCCAACTCCTCGTACTGCTGGGCCATGCGCTCCTGCGCGTCCAGCAGGCGCTTCTGCCCGGCCTCCAGGTCCTCGGCCATGCGGTTGAAGCTCCGCACCAGCGATCCCAGTTCGTCATCCGCCGTGTCGTCCAGCCGCACGGAAAGATCGCCCTTGGCGATGCGCTCGGTGCCTGCGGCCATGGCCTGCACCGGCGCGCTGATCTCCTTGGCCAGGCGGAAGCCGAACCAGCTGGCCCCCAGCACGATCAACAGGCTCATGACCCCCAGGGTCAGATACAGCGTCATTTTCCACGGATACTTGAGCTTGCGCAGCTTCTTGTACTCGTCCAGACCGCGGGCCACCTGGTCCAGCTTGTACATGAGCCCGCCGCCGATGCTCTCGCCCAGCACCAGGAAGCCCGCGCGCCCCTCGTCCACGGGCAGCAGCCCCACAATGAGGTCGTTGCCCGAGGTGGAGAGCATCACCGAGACATACCGCGGGTTCTTGCGCAAATCCTCCAGGTTCACCTTGGTTCGCGCCTCGCTCCACACCCGGTCGAACACCTGGGGCGGGTGCGTGTTCTGGGCGCGCCCCTCCGGACTGATGACCCCCACCACCGCAAGGCCATACTCCCGGAGCGACTCGGCCAGATGGGTGTCCATGTTCCGGCCGCCCCAGCCGTAGTGCGCCGCGGCCACCTGCGCTAGCACCTCACGCCCGCGCTGCTCCACGCGCGCCTGGGCCGACTGGTAGAACGCCCGGCCGATCTCCAGGGACTGCTCCATGGAGTCCTCGACCTGGCTCTTGAACCAGTAGTCCACGCTGGTTTGCACAAACTTGGCCGAGACATAGAACATGAGCGCCACCGGCACCAGGGAGAGCAGGATGAAAGCCAGCACCAGGCGCGTGCGCAACCGCGAGCCCAGCACGTTGCGGCGGCGCTCCAGAAGCAGCTTCACGCCGTTTCGGCCCACCACGAACAGCACCAACAGCAGCAGGATGATGTTCAGGTTCACCAGGCCAAGGAACAGGTAGGAATTGACCCCCAGGAGCCTGAGCTCCACCCAGGTGAGCACCACGATGACGAGCATTCCCGCCAGGGCGATGCCGATCTCGCGCTTGCGGCGCTGGCGTTCCCGAAGCTCGGGGGGGAGGGGCGGCGCGGCGGCGGCCCTGTGCTCTGGCGTTGGTTCCACGGGCGTCCTAGTACTTGAAGTGCAGCCGGTAGGACGTCTGGGGCGCCACGTCCCAGGACCAGAAGAACAGCGTGCGCCGGAACCAGTTCGGTATGTCCGTCTGGTGCAGGCGGATGTCCAGATCCAAGGAATATTCCTGCCCGCGCTCCAGCAGGCTCCACGCCCCCAGTTCAAGGGCCAGGGAGCCCCAGCCCGTGCGCAGCAGTTCGTCCAGCCGGGGGTTCTTGAGCGGCGCCTCGCGGCCGGGAATGGCCATGACGTATTCGCGGGTCAACTGGTCGTACTTCAGGCGGCAGGACATCTCCGCCTTGGCCACCGTGGGGCTGGAAAACAGCCCGCCCTCCCGCGTGAGCTTGCCCCTGCTGGAAAGCGCCAGGGTGGCCCCGGCCTGCAACGCGTCCGACACCTCGGCCAGGGAATCCAGCGCCACGCCGAAGCGCGCGGTAAGCGCCCCGGACTGGTTGTCCACCACCAGGTTGGAAAGCACCAGCGACTGCGCAAGGGCCGCCTGCCCCCAAAGGGCCAGAACCAGGGCCAGCACTGCGGCCAAAAACGGACGGCGGCGTTGCGACATGCTCTGTCCGGGTTGAGGTGACCTGCGCGCGCGGCCCGTGCCTGCGCGGGACGCAAAGCGTGCACGATACGCACGATAGCACTCGCGCAGCTGCGCATCAAGAACAGCGGGAAACGGCAAACCTCAACCCCGTTGCGGCCTTGGGCCAAAAATCGCCGTGCCCACCCGGACGATCGTCGCGCCCTCGGCGATGGCCGCCTCGAAATCGCCCGTCATGCCCATGGACAACTCCGGCAACGGCACGCCAAGCTCGGCCGCCAGTCCGTCTCGCAGCTCCCGCAAATACTCGAACGCAGGCCCCGCCTCCTCCGGCGAGTCGAACACCGGCGGCAGACACATGAGCCCGCGCAAATCCAGCCCAAAGCCGCCCTCTCCAAGCGACAGCACAAGCCGGGCCAGCGCCGGAAGCTCCGCCTCCTCCACCCCGGCCTTCTGCTCCTCGCCCATGTTCACCTCGATGAGCACGGGTTGCAGCACCCGCGCCTCCCTGGCGCGCTTGGCCAGCTCGCGGGCCAGCTTCTCGGAGTCCACACTGTGGACAAGTCCGAAACGGCCCACCACGGACTTGGCCTTCTTGCTCTGCAAGCCGCCCACGAAGTGCCACAGGATGTCCTCGCCCACCAGCTCGTCCTGCTTGGCCAGGGCCTCCTGCGCGTACGACTCGCCGAACTCGCGCTGGCCGCAAGCCACAAGCGCGCGGATGTCCGAAGCGGGATGGAACTTCGAAATCGCCACCAGGCGCACCGAATCCGGCGCCCTGCCGGCCTGCGTGCAGGCCGCCGCCATGCGCGCGCGCACGGATTCCAGGTTGCGGCAAAGCTCCTCACGACGCCCGACTGTGGATGTATCGTTCATGCGGGCTGCATAGGACAAAAGAAGGGCCGAGGCAACGCGGCGGGAAAGGGAAAAGGCGGAGAGACGACGCGGGGGAGCGGGGAAACTTTTTTCAAAAAGTTTCCCCGCTCCCCCGCACCCCCTCACCCCTTCAAAAACGTTTATAGGGGGAATGGGGGGCAATCGCGCAAGAAGCTGCGCCCGGGGACTAGTCCATGTACGCGCGCCCCACGTTGAAGCCCTTGGCCACCACAGGACCGACGCCATAATACAGGCTCGCGCCCGGCGCGTAGATAAGGGGCTGCAGAAGGGACAAATCCACATGCCCGTCGGCCCCGAGCACCGACTCCTCCGCCTTCACGTCCACAATCTCGCCCACGAACTGCGTGTGCCCGCCCAAATCAAGCGTCTGCACAAGGCGGCACTCTATGGCCACAGGGAACTCGGCCACGTACGGCGCATCCACAAGCTCGCTTCTGACCGGCGTCAGCCCGGCCACCGCAAACTTGTCCGCCACCGCGCCCGAGACCATGCCCATGTAGTCCGCCTGCGCCACCTGGCTCTGGCCCGCAATGCTCACCGTGAACGCCCGGCGCGCCATGATGGCCGCGTAGCTGTGCCGCTCCTTGCGGATGGACACCGCCAGGCACGGCGGCGCGGAACAGCAGATGCCCGCCCATGCCGCCGTCATCGCGTTCGCCTTGCCCGCCGCGTCGTATGATCCCACCACCCACACCGGCGTGGGATAGGCCAGGGTCTTGGCTCCAAGTGACTTCTTCATGTGTCGCGCTCCTTGGCTGAAGATTCGTTGGGGGCACAATGGCCCAGGCCGACATGGTTCCGCAAGACGGCAGGGAGTATAGTATCGGGGGAGTGGGGAAACTTTTTGAAAAAAGTTTCCCCACTCCCCCGCCCCCCCTCGCCCCTTCAAAAACTTTTCATGGGAAGAACAAAGGGCGCAGACGCACGCTGGCCGACGCCGACAGCGAGGCCGGAAGGCGTGAACCGTTGGAACAGGGAGCCCGGCATAGGCCAAGCCATGACTCCGTGGCGCTGCGGCGGCCAATGGCGCCCCTTGTGCATCCGCCCGCGCGCTGGTACATGCTTGAGCGATGACCAACGCAGCGCCCACCCCGCCCAAGGCGGACCTCCTGAACCTCACCCGCTCCGAGCTGGAAGCCTTTGTGCTGGACGAGCTCAAGCAGCCCCGCTTCCGCGCGGACCAGCTGTGGCACTGGCTGTGGCACAAGAACGCGGCGGACTTCTCGGCCATGACCAATCTCTCCGCCGCGCTCAAGGCGAAGCTCGCGGAGCGCGCCGCCATCGTGCGCCCGTCAATCGACGTAGTCCGCGTCAGCCGCGACGGCACCATCAAGCTGCTCTTGCGCCTGGCCGACGGCGAGCGCGTGGAGACCGTGCTCATTCCCATGGCCGGACACTACACCCTGTGCCTGTCCACCCAGGTGGGCTGCGCCATGGGCTGCACCTTCTGCTCCACCGGAGAGTTGGGCTTCACCCGCAACATGACCATGGGCGAAATTCTGGGGCAGATTCTCGCGGCGCGCGCGCACATTGCGGAAAACGCCCTGCCGCCCTTGAAAAACCTCGTCTTCATGGGCATGGGCGAACCGCTCATGAACCTCACGGAACTGCTGCGCAGCCTGGAGACCCTGGGCAGCCCGGAGGGCATTTCCATCTCGCCCAGGCGCAGCACGGTCTCCAGCGTCGGCATTCCGCAAGGACTCAAAATTTTGGGAGACTCAGGCCTTGCCGTGCCCGCCATCAGCCTGCACGCGCCCACCCAGGAGCTGCGCGAAAAGCTCATGCCAAAGGCCGCCCGCGTGCCGCTGGAAGAGCTTCTCGCCTGTCTGGACAACTACCCGCTCAAGCAGCGCGAGCGCGTGACCTACGAATACATCCTGCTCGGCGGGGTGAACGACTCCATCGCCCATGCCAAGCAGTTGGTGCGGCTTCTGGGCCAGCGCCGCTGCAAGGTCAACCTCATCAGCTACAATCCCCCCCCGCCGCAGACCGGCCCCGCGCCCTACTCCGCCCCGGACCCCGAAGGCGTGCTGGCCTTCGAGAACTACCTCCGGAGCAAGCGCATCACCACGTTTCTGCGGCGCAGCATGGGCCAGGACATTGCCGCGGCCTGCGGCCAGCTGAAACTTTTGACCGGATAATCAACCCCTTGACCCGGCCTGACGGCAGGCCGCTTTTTGTTCTTGCCAGGGCTGGCCCAATTTTATAGTAGCCAGCCCTTCCAAAAAAATATATGGCGTCATTCGTCGGGACACCGGCGTTATTCCAAGCCCAGGAGGGTCCATACATGGCCAATCTTCCCATGGTTCCCACCCGCGCCTTCTTCACCAAGGGCGTTGGCGTTCACAAAAACAAACTGCAATCCTTCGAGCTGGCCCTGCGCGAGGCCGGCATCGAAAAACAGAACCTCGTCTACGTGTCCAGTATTTATCCGCCCAACTGCCAGCTGGTGACCCTTGAAGAGGGCGTGAAGGAACTGCATTCCGGCCAGATCACCTTCTGCGTCATGGCGCGCAACCAGACCAACGAAAAGGGCCGCCTGGTGGGCAGCTCCGTGGGCCTGGCCATTCCGGCCGACAAGGAGCACTACGGCTACATCTCCGAGCACCACAGCTTCGGCGAGGAGGAGAAGGAACTGGGCGACTTCGCCGAGGACCTGGCCTCCACCATGCTGGCCACCACCCTGGGCGTGGATTTCGACCCCGAGGTCGGCTACGACGCCCGCCGTGAGGTGTACCTCATGAGCGGCAAGATCATCGACTCCATCTCGGCCCCGGTTTCCGCCATGGGCGCAGCCAACATGTGGACCACCACGGTCTCGGCCGTGGTCTTCATCCTGTAGAGCCCGGCCGCAGCAAACAGACTGAACGAACAGGGCCTCCCGTTTCCGGTTCACGGGAGCGGGAGGCCCTGGCATAAGGAAAGAACGCCATGTCCACCATCAAGCGAATCCTGCGCGACGGCGCCAAGGACAACCTGACGCCGCTGACCACCCTGGACCCCGACTCCATCACCGACTTCGACGAGCTGCTTACGGCCATGGGCCGCACGGCCTTTGGCGGCCGCAGCCTGGGCGAGGCGCTGGACGTGCTGCAGGCCATGGTGGAGGATCCCGACTGCGTGGTGGTGGGCACCTTCTCCGGCGCAATGACCGTGGCCAAGCAGAGCAAGCTGCTCATCAAGATGCTCGACGAGGGCTGGCTGGACGTGGTGGTGTCCACGGGCGCGCTCATGGCCCACGGCTTCATCGAGTCCCTGGGCCTCAAGCACTTCAAGTACGACTCGGGCATGAACGACAAGGCGCTCTTCGACGCCGGGTACAACCGCGTGTACGACACCCTGGAGCCCGAGGCCAACTTCACCCAGGCCGAGCTCGTCATGCGCGAGGTGATGCACCAGCTCATGGACGAGCAGAAGGTCCAGCACCTCTCCAGCGAGCGCATCTGCCGGGCCATCGGCAAGCACCTGTGCAAGAAGTACGACGGCCCCGGCATCCTCAAAAGCGCGTATCAGAAGAACGTGCCGGTCTACATTCCGGCCTTCACGGACTCCGAACTGGCGCTCGACGTGGCCTGCGCCATCCTGGCCAAGGACTTCGGCCACCTGCTGGGCGAGAAAGGCCCGGAGGAGCTGCCCTTCCAGTTCAACCCCTTTCTGGACCTGTTCAGCTATTCCAAGAAGATGCACGGGGCCAAGAAGATGGGCATCTTCACCATTGGCGGCGGCGTGCCGCGCAACTGGGCCCAGCAGGTGGGGCCGTTCTTCGATGTCATGAGCGACCGCCTGGAGCGCGACCTGCCCGCGCGGCGCTTCCACTACGCCATCCGCATCTGCCCGGAGCCCGTGCACTGGGGCGGCCTTTCCGGCTGCACCTACCAGGAGGGCATCAGCTGGGGCAAATTCGTGCCCCCGGCCGAGGGCGGCCGCTTCGCCGAGGTCCACGCCGACGCCACGCTGGCCTGGCCCATCCTCATCAAGGGCCTGCAGGACCGCCTGGCCAAGAAGGCCGCCAAGGCCGGGAAATAGGGGAGCCGCCATGAGCGCGCCCGCCGTGCGCCTGCCCGCGGAGTGGGAGCCCCACGCCGCCACCTGGATCACCTGGCCGCAGAACCCGCGCGACTGGCCGGGCAAGTTCGCGCCCATGCCCTGGGCCTTTGCCGAGATCATCCGCGCCATCGCCAATGCGGAAGGGAGCGAGCGCGTGCGCGTGGCCGTGGGCGACGCCAAGGTCGCCAAGCGCGCGAAAGGGCAGCTGGCCAAGGCCCACGTGGACCTCTCCCGCGTGGACATCCACATCATCCCCACGGACCGGGGCTGGATGCGCGACTGCGGCCCCTGCTTCGTGGAACGCGGCGGCGCGCTCGCCATCGCGGGCTTCGGCTTCGACGCCTGGAGCAAGTACCCGGAGTTCGCCCTGGACGCCCAGGTGCCCGCCATCGCGGCGGACATTCTGGGGCTCCCCATTGCTCCCGTGCTGCACAAGGGCAGGCAGGTCATCTTCGAGGGCGGCGCGCTGGACACCAACGGCCGGGGCGTGCTCGTCACCACCGAGGAATGCTGCCTGGACCCGGACATCCAGGTGCGCAACCCCGGCTTCACCCACGCGGACTACGAAGCCGTGTTCGCGCAGGCCTTGGGAACCCCACACACCATCTGGCTCAAAAACGGCATCAAGGGCGACGACACCCACGGGCATGTGGACGACTTCTGCCGCTTCACCGATGCGCGCACCCTGGTGCTCTGCCAAGAAACGAACCCGGCCGACGAGAACCACGCCATCCTTGAGGAGAACCGCGAAATCCTTGAGGGCGCGAAGCTGCAGGACGGCTCGCGGCCCGAGGTCGTCCGCCTGCCCATGCCCGCGCCGCTGTACTTCGACGGCCTGCGTCTGCCCGCCAGCTACGCCAACTTCCTCATCACCAACGCGGCCGTGCTCGTGCCCACCTTCAACGACGCGAACGACCGCATCGCCCTGGGCGTCCTGGCCGAATGCTTCGACCGCCCCGTCGTCGGCATCCACGCCGTGGACCTGGTGTGGGGCCTGGGCACGGTGCATTGTTTGACCAGGCAAGAGCCCGCCACACGGTAGACCTCAATAGTTCTGTATGTATTATTGATTTTTTGTACCGTTCCGTGCTAGCTTTTGGCCTCGGCTACTTGTTTGTGACCGAAGGACCTTAGGCAGGGAACCGCATGCTACGAATCACATCTGAATACTTTTCCGAGCAAGAAGCAAAGAGTCCAACTCGCCGTTCTTTTGCGCAAAATACTGGCATTCAGAAGAACAAAAAGCCAGGGGCTTGCAAATCTTTCTCCGTTCGCTTCAAAGAGAGCATTGCCCCAATCTATGAGGCAATGACATCATACTCGCTGAGGCACAATCCAAATTTTGATAATTATTGGCACCCGCTACATTCCGACGCTGACGTTTTTGCCGTCGAAGAATGGGAACGTCAGCAAGGAACACGTGTCTTTCTCCGCGATTGCCTCTCCTGTTCAATAGCTCTTGATTACAACTTTACAGACAACACCTCTGGTATCCACACCGCCATCGGCCAGCTCGAATACGAGGCGAAAAGCAACAACGACGCATCAGCCATCGGCCAACTCGGCAGGCACCTTTCTGCCGCCATTCAATCATTGCCATTTTATAAGAATGCACCCCTCGTCGCAGCTGTGCCTGCCCGGCCAGGAAAAACATCGCCTGACCTCCCCACGGCTCTCGCCAAGCAGCTTGCGGCATCGCTAGGCCTGACAGACTTGACCCCGCATTTTCAATATTATGGGCCAAAGGCCCAACTGAAAGAACTCCCCCTTGACGAACGCTGGGCAGCATGGGAAGGAGCTCGGCTCTCCATGTCCGACGCAGGCGCGGCGCTCCTGAAAGACCATTCGGTGATACTCATCGACGACAAATACCAATCTGGGGTCAGTGCGAACTTTGTCGCAATGATTCTCCAGCAGCACGGGGCGGCGGAGATATACGGTCTTTACGCGGTAAAAACCTTGCGAGATAAGGACAACACCTAAATTGCCTTTGCCCCAAAACTGTGGCAACAAACACAGCATGACGAATCTCATACAGCCGATGCTCGCGCCCGCTGCGCTTGACCTTGGGGATGAAGGCTTTCCCCTGGCTGTTGCTCGCCTGTTGGGAAGCAAGACACCGAAGACGCTGTACTGCCAGGGCAATCTCGCACTGCTTGGCAAGCCCGCCGTAGGCTTCTGCGGTTCGCGCAAGGCCAGCGAAAAAGGGCTCAGAGTCGCCGCCGACTGCGCGACCCAGCTCGCACAAAGCGGCATCGTGGTAGTTTCCGGCTATGCGGCAGGCGTTGACTATGCCGCCCACAAAGCCGCGTTCGAGGCCGGGGGCTCCACCATACTCGTCCTGCCGGAAGGCATTGAACACTTCCGCATCCGCAAAACCCTGGTTCAAGACTGGGACTGGGACCGTGCGCTGGTCATCAGCCAATTCCCGCCGTCTGCGGGCTGGAAAACCTATCGCGCCATGGAGCGCAACACCCTCATCATCGCCCTTTCCCGTGCCATGATCGTCATTGAGGCCGGGGCGACAGGCGGTACCCTGCACGCAGGGGAAAGCACACTGAAAATGGGACTCCCCCTTTATGTGGTCGAATACGGCGACATGGCCAATGAAGCCCCAGGAAATGCCGTGCTCATCGCCAAGGGTGGAATTCGCGTCCGGAAAAATCCGCAGCTCGGTGTCGCCAATGTCGAGGCGATCCGTCAGGCGGCTTCAAAACCGCTTGTGGTCTCCTCCATGCAAAGCGCTTCTCTTCCCCTCGCCTTCGCCACATAATACCATCCACTCCCTGAGGAGGTAGGAGCCCAGGCGTTAGCTGTAACACGCTGACGTTTCATCAAATAAAAACAAAAACCGCCCCGGCCCGCCAGCCGGGGCTTTTTTTCGGAAAAACCCCGCCCGTTGACACAAGTCAAAGAACCGATGCAAAGGTTATCGTAAACCCATTTTGCGGGCGGGGCCCTCCCGGCCGCCTGAACCCGCAAACCGGACGACAACCCAGAGCGAGGAGGCGACCAATGTTTTGCAATCAGTGTGAACAGACCGCCAAGGGAACAGGATGCACGCAGATCGGCGTGTGCGGCAAGCAGCCCGACGTGGCCGCCCTGCAGGACCTCTTGATATACGCCTGCCAGGGCCTCAGCGTGGCGGCCCACGCCGTGGACCAGAAAGGCCAGCACGACGAGGCCACGGACGATTTCGTCTATGCCGCCGTGTTCAGCACCCTGACCAACGTCAACTTCGACGCCGGGCGCTTCCCGGCGCTCATCAACAAGGCCGTGGAACTGCGCGAGTGCATGAAGGCCCGCGCCGCCAGCCTGGGCGCAAGCCTGCCCGCCACCCCGGCGCTCGCCTTCGCCCCGGCGGCCGACATCCCCGGCCTGGTGAAGCAGGGCGAAGAACACGCCATCAACGCCGTGGACCCCAACGCCGATGTGCAGTCCCTCAAGCAGACCGTCATCTACGGCATCAAAGGCGTAGCCGCCTACGCCGACCACGCGGCCATCCTGGGAAAGCGCGACCACGCCGTGGCCGCATACATATACGAGGCCCTGGCCAAGGCCCTGCGCACCGACCTGGACCTGGCCGCCTGGGTGGACCTGGCCATGCGCTGCGGCCAGGCCAACCTCAAGGCCATGGAGCTCCTGGACGCCGCCAACACCGGCGCATACGGGCATCCCACGCCCACGCCCGTGCCCATCGGCCACCGCAAGGGCAAGTGCATCCTGGTCTCCGGCCACGACCTGCGCGACCTGGAGACGCTGCTTCAGGCGACCGAGGGCAAGGGCATCGACATCTACACCCACGGCGAGATGCTGCCCTGCCACGGCTACCCCAAGCTCAAGGCCTACAAGCACTTCTTCGGTCACTACGGCACGGCCTGGCAGAACCAGATCAAGGAATTCGCCGAGTTCCCCGGCGCCATCCTCATGACCACCAACTGCATCCAGAAGCCGGCCGCCAGTTACATGCCCAACATCTTCACCACCGGGCTGGTGGGCTGGCCCGGCGCGGTGCACGTGGGCAACCAGGACTTCAGCGCGGTCATTGAGCGCGCCCTGGCCCTGCCCGGCTTCACCGACGACCTGGACAAGGGCGAGGTGCTGGTGGGCTTCGGCCACAACGCCGTCATGAACGTGGCCGGGGCGGTCATCGACGCCGTGAAGGCCGGAAAGATCCGCCACTTCTTCCTGGTGGGCGGCTGCGACGGGGCCAAGCCCGGCCGCAACTACTACACCGAGTTCGTGGAAAAGGCCCCGGCCGACACCGTGATCCTCACCCTGGCCTGCGGCAAGTTCCGCTTCTTCGACAAGAAGCTCGGCGACATCGGCGGCATTCCGCGCCTGCTCGACATCGGCCAGTGCAACGACGCCTACTCCGCCATCCAGATCGCCCTGGCCCTGGCCGGTGCCTTCAACTGCGGGGTCAACGAACTGCCGCTCTCCCTCATCCTGTCCTGGTACGAGCAGAAGGCCGTGGCCATCCTGCTCACCCTGCTGTCGCTGGGCATCAAGGACATCCGCCTGGGGCCCAGCCTGCCCGCCTTCGTGACCCCGAACGTGCTGAACTTCCTGGTGGAAAACTTCAACATCAAGCCCATCAGCACCCCGGACGAGGATTTGAAGGCCATCCTGGGCTAGCGCAGCCACAAGCTCCGCTCCACACTCACCACCGACGCGGGGAGCGACGAACCTCCCCGCGCCGCAAAAGGACCAGACCATGCGAGCCACCCGAAAGCTCATCACCGTGAACGAGGACCTCTGCAACGGCTGCGGCAACTGCGTCACCGGCTGCGCCGAGGGCGCGCTGGCCATCATCGACGGCAAGGCCAGGCTGGTGAACGAGGTGTTCTGCGACGGCCTGGGCGCATGTCTGGGCGAGTGCCCCACCGGCGCGCTCAGCATTGTGGAAGTGGAGGCCGAGGACTTCGATCCCGCGGCCGTGACCGCCCACCTGAGCGCCCAAGGCCGCGAAACGCCCGACCACATGCCCGACCCCGCGAGCCTTCGGCTTGGCGCGGGCTGCCCGGGCAGCCGGGCCATGACCCTGGGCGGCGGAGCCGCGCCCGGCGCGAGCGCCTGCCAGCAGGCCAACGTGCCGCGCCAGCAAAGCCCGGCCATCTCCAACCTCGCCCACTGGCCCATCCAGCTGCGCCTGGTGCCGCCAAGCGCACCTTTTCTGCAGAACGCCCGGCTGCTGCTCACGGCCGACTGCGTCCCTCCCTCGCTGCCGGACTTCAACGACCGCCACCTTCCCGGACGCGTGCTGCTGCTTGGCTGCCCCAAGTTCGACGATGCGCAAAGCCACATCGACAAGCTGACCGCAATCCTTGCCGCCAACAGCATCAAGGACATCACCGTGCTGCAGATGGAGGTGCCCTGCTGCAACGGCATGACCGCCATCGCCCGGCGCGCGGTCCAGGCTGCGGAAAGCGGCGTGCCCGTGAACACCATTGTCGTCACCCGCGACGGCCAGATTCAGAACCCGCCCTCCGGCGGACTGCGCCCCCTGGGCTGAACGCCACCACAACAGGAGCCTCGCCATGAAGATCCACCGCATTCCCGAAAACCCCTTCAAGGATACCGGCCCGGCCATGACCCTTGTGCACGAAAGCGAGCACATGAAGGCCATCAACTTCAACTTCAAGGCGGGCCAGGCCCTGCCCCTGCACTCGCACAACATCGAGGGCGAACTGGCGCTGACCATTCTGGAAGGCGAGGGCGAATTCCTTTCCGAGGACGGCAAGGTTCCGGCCAAGGCCGGAGATGTGCTGGTGTGCCCCATCTCCACACCGCACGGCGTAAGCGCCGCCACGGACATGCGCGTGCTGGTGGTCATCGCCCCGCCCATCTAGCCGCCGCGCCGCCATATGGCGCGGGGAGCGCCGCTGCGTACGCATTTGCCCAAAAGGCCGCCCTTGGGTACGGTGGGGGTTCCCCCGCCGCCACGGCGGTCCAATCACAGCAAAGCGAGGCAGCCATGACCCACACGCGCCCCCCCTTCCCCCACGTCCCCGCTCCGGCTGGCCCGGTCCTTCGGGAGGCGGCGTGAGGCGGCTGCCCGCGGCCCTGGTCCTGGCGCTCTGCCTGGCCGTCCCGGCCCGCGCCGCCGATCCCGCCGTGCCGAAAGCGGCCACGCCCGCCGGGGCCGAACCCGCCTCAACAGCCGCCGCCGAGCCCGCGCCCGGGGCCGAGTGGCGCGAAACCATCACCGGCATGGAGTTCCGCTGGATTCCCACGGGCTGCTTCGTCATGGGCGCGCCGGAGGACGAGCCCGGCCGCGAGGACGACGAGGGGCCGCAGCACACGGTGTGCCTGTCCGGTTTCTGGATGGGCGCCACGGAGGTGACCGGGGGCCAATGGCGGGCCGTCTTGGGGGACGATCCCTCGCTCATCAAGAACGACGACCAGTACCCTGTGGACATGATCTCCTGGGACATGGCCCAGAACTACGTGCGCGAGCTGAACGCCCGCACGGGCGGCGGCTTCCGCCTACCCACCGAGGCCGAGTGGGAATACGCTTGCCGCGCCGGAACGACCACGGCCTACAGCTTCGGACCGGAAATCACGAAGGAGCAGGCGGCGTTCGACAAGCCCTTCCGGCTGGCGGCCGAGCCCATCGCCCCGAAAAAACGGCGCGGCTCCCGGCGCAAGGCGATCCGGCGGCAGCCGCGCACGTGGCCCAACATGCACACCACGCTGGCAGCCAGCTATCCGGCCAACGCCTTTGGCCTGCACGACATGCACGGCAATCTTTGGGAATGGTGCCAGGACGAATACGACGCCGAGGCCTACCGCAAGACGGCGAAGGAGAATCCGGTGGTGCGCGGCGATGGCGAATCCCGCGTCATGCGCGGGGGGTCCTGGGTGACCAAGGCCGATGCCCTGCGCAGCGCCAACCGCAGCCACGCCTGGCCGGACATGGCCACGGCCTTCTATGGCCTGCGCCTGGTGCGCGACGCCCGGCCAGCCGAGCCCTTGCCGGAAACCGAAAAGCCCTAGCCGTTCAGGAACGCCCTGAGGGCGCTGGACACGGCCTCCAACTGCGCCTGCTCAAGCATGGTAGGAAGGGCAGAGGGTGCCGCGGGCACGCCGCCGCTACGCGAAGGACAGGGCGCCGTGTTCCAGCAAGATGCGCAGCCCGATGGCCAGAAGCACCGCGCCGCCCAAAAGCTCCGCATAGCGGCCGATGGCCGCCACGCGCCGCGCCATGCAGCCTATCCTCAAGCCCAGGGCGGTGATGGCGAAGCACACCACGCCGATGACCAGCGCCGGAACCAGGATGCCCTGCCCGAGCATCGCAAAGGAAAGCCCCACAGCCAGGGCGTCGACGCTGGTGGCCACGGCCAGGACCAGAAGCGGCCAGCCGCGCGTGCGGTCCACGGGCTCGCAGCCGGGGTCGTCGGGGGTCTGGGTCAGCCCCTCCCAGATCATCTTGCCGCCCACAAAGGCCAGCAGCGCGAAGGCCAGCCAATGGTCAAAGGCCTCTATGCGCCCGCGCACGGAAAAGCCCAGCAGCCAGCCCGCCACGGGCATGAGCGCCTGGAACAGGCCAAAGGCCCCGGCCATGCGCAGCACGTGTCCCGGCCGCACCCGGCCCAGGCAAATGCCCGTGGCCAGCGCCACCGCGAAGGCGTCCATGGCCAGCGCCACGGCGATGGCCAAAAGCGTTGCAAAGGGCATGTGTCCTTCCTGGCGGGAATCCCGGCTACAACACGTCCCAGGCCTGGCCCTGCGGGGTGTCCTTCACTTCCACCTTCATGGCGGCCAACTCGTCGCGAATGGCGTCGGAGCGGGCGAAGTCCTTGGCCTTCCTCGCCTCCAGGCGCTCGGCCAGCAGGGCCTCCACCCGTGCCGGTTCAATGCCCGCGCGCCCGGCGCGGCAGGCTTTCAGGGCCGCCAAAAAGGCCTCGGGCTCCTGCCCGAACACGCCCAGCACGCCCGACCACTTGGCCACCTCGGCCTTGATGCGCGCAAGCAGCTCGCGCCCGGCCTCGGACTTGCGGTAGGCCTTGTCGTCCAGCACACGCCCGGCCAAACGCACCATGCCGAACAGGTGCCCCAGGGCCGCGGCGGTGTTCAGGTCATCCTCGAAAGCCTCCACGAAGCCCTGCTCATACCCGGCCTGCTCGTCCAGAATATCCTGCGGCAGCGGCGTCTTGGACCACTTGGTCCCGGCAAGGGCCGCATCGATCTGGGACAGGGCGGCGTACACGCGGCGCGCGCCCTTTTCCGCCTCCTCCAGCGCGTCGAAGGAGAAATCCAGCGGGCTGCGATAGTGCATGGTGAGCAGGAAATAGCGCAGCACCTGGGGCAGGAACCGGGCCAGAATGTCGCGAATGGTGAAAAAGTTGCCCAGGGACTTGGACATCTTCTCGGAGTTGATCTGCACGAAGCCGTTATGCACCCAGAACTTGGCGAAATCCTTGCCCGTGGCCGCCTCGCTCTGGGCGATCTCGTTCTCGTGGTGCGGAAAGGCCAAATCCTGACCGCCGCCGTGGATGTCCAGAGGAAGCGGCATGTACTTCTCGCTCATGGCGCTGCACTCCAGGTGCCAGCCGGGGCGTCCCAGTCCCCAGGGGCTCTGCCAGGAGGGCTCGCCGGGCTTGGCCGCCTTCCACAAGGCGAAGTCCAGCGGGTCGCGCTTTTCCTCCCCGGGCTCCACGCGCGCGCCGGAAACCAGATCCTCGATGTTGCGGCCGGAGAGCTTGCCGTAGCCGGGGAAGCTGCGCACCGCGAAATACACGTCGCCGCTCGGCGTGGCGTAGGCATGGCCCTTGGCGATAAGCCCCTGGGTAAGCGCGACCATCTCCGCGATGTGCTCGGTGCACTTGGGCTCCACGTCCGCGCGCAGCACGCCCAGCGCGTCCATGTCCACATAGAACTCGCCGATGAACTTCTCGGCGATCTCCTGGGAGCTGACGCCCACTTCATTGGCGCGCTTGATGATCTTGTCGTCCACGTCGGTGAAGTTGCGCACAAAGGTCACGTCATAGCCCTTGTGCCGCAGATAGCGCACCAGCACGTCGAAGACCACGGCGCTGCGCGCGTGGCCGATGTGGCAGAAGTCGTAGGCGGTGATGCCGCAAACGTACATGGACACGGCGTTGCCGCGCTGGGGGACGAATTCCTGCTTGGTCCGGCCAAGGGTGTTGTACAGGCGCATGAAAACTCCAAACGGTGCGATTGTTTGTGGTGGGGGCCGGGGCGGCGACCCGGAAAAGCTCCTACACTTCCAGCCCCTGCTCGCGGTACTCGTTCAATTTGTTGCGCAGGGTGCGCACGGAGATGCCCAAAAGCTCCGCCGCCTGGGTGCGGTTGCCGCTGGTCTCGCTTAGGCTCTTGAGGATGAGCTGCTTCTCCATCTCGTGCAGGGGCATGACGGACACGGCCTCCTGCCGGGTGGTGGGCGGCGCGGGCTGCGGGGCTGCGTCCGTCCCGGCGGGGGCGGGTTCGTGCCCCGGCGCATCGGCCTCCGGCAAATCAATGCCCCAGGCGTCGCCGTCGAGCAGGAAGTGCCGCTGCTGGATGGGTCCGCCCTGGGCCAGCAGCACGGCGCGCTCCATGAGGTTCTGCAGCTCGCGGACATTGCCCGGCCAATCATAGGCGGCAAGCCAGGCGCGGGCGTCCTCGGCAAAGGCTTGCTGCCCCATGCCGTAGGCCGCGGCGTACTTGGCGGCGAAATAGTCGGCCAGAAGCATCACGTCGCCGCCGCGCTCGGAAAGCGCAGGCAGCCGCAGCGGAATGACGTTCAGACGGTAGAACAGGTCCTGGCGGAACTTGCCCTCGCGCACGGCCTGCTCGATGTCGCGGTTGGTGGTGGCCAGCACGCGCACGTCCACGCTGATGGTCTCCACCCCGCCCACGCGGTCGATCTCGCCCTCCTGCAGCACGCGCAGCAGCTTGGCCTGCAGGGCCAAATCCATTTCGGTGATCTCGTCCAGCAGAATGGTGCCGCCCTGGGCCAGCTCGAACTTGCCCAGCTTGCGGTTGATGGCCCCGGTGAACGCGCCCTTTTCGTGGCCGAAGAGCTCGCTTTCCAGCAGGTGCTCGGGCAGGGCCGCGCAGTTGATGGCCACAAAAGGCTCGCGCGCGCGGTCGGAATTGTGGTGGATGAAGCGGGCGAACATTTCCTTGCCGGTGCCGGAGGGGCCGGAGATGAGCACCGTGGCCTTGCTGCGCGCCACCTGCCGGGCCAGCGCCAGCACACGCTGCACCGCCGGGTGTCGGCCGATGATCTGGAAGCGCCCGGCCGTGGAGTCCTGCTGCCCTGCGGTGCGGGCCACGGGACTGGCGGCGTTGGAGGAAAGCCTCCCGCCATGGCCCGCGGAGCCGGACGAGGCGTTGGACAGGACCAGCGGCCCGGCGGCGTTGGAGGCCAGGCGCGGCGCGGCGACGCGCGGCGGGTCCGGCGTTTCTTCCGCCGGGGGCAGCACCAGGTGGATCTTCTCCCAGGCCAGCGGCTCCAGCCAGTAGTCGCGCGCGCCCAGTTCCAGATACTTCTGGGCCTCCTCCGCGCTGCCGGAGCGCGAGAAGATGATCACCGGCGGCGCGGCCTCGCCCTTGTCCCCCAGTTCGGCCAGGCGGGAGAGCAGGGCCATGGCGTCGTAGCCGGACATGCTGGGCCGCGAGAAAATGAGCGCGGGCTGCGAACGCTTGAGGAAGGCCAGGGCGGAGGTGAGGCCGTCGGCGACGCCAGCCTGCACCCCGGCGTCGCGCAGGGCGGGAAAGATGCCGCTGACGGATTGCGGCTCGGCGATGAAGAGAATCGTCCGCTCTGACATATCACAGGGCTTGTAGCCCCAATGCCCGGCATTATCAAGAGAGTCCGGACGCCGCCCGTCGCGCGCTGGCCGAACCAGATGCCGCGTTTGCGGTCCGGCCCGGCATCTGGTAGCAGGCAAGGCAGGAGAATCACGTGCCGACAAGCATCCCCGTCTTCTGCCACCACAACGTCAGCGAGGCCGACGGCCACACCCCGCGCCAGTTCGAGGAGCACCTCGCCGCCATCCGCGACGCGGGCTTCCGCACCATCTCCACCCGCGAGCTGGTGGCCGCCATGTCCGGAGCCGTGCCCATGCCGAAAAAGGCCTGCGTGCTCACCTTCGACGACTGCCACTTGAGCAACTGGACCGTGGCCGCGCCCCTGCTGGCCAAATACTCCATGACCGCCACGTTCTTCTGCGTCACGGACTTCATCGGCCAGGGGGACAAGCGCCCGCAGCTGCCGCCCGAGGCCGGTGGCCCGGAGCTTTTCACCGCGCCGGAAAGCTTCCGCCGCGTGCTGGACGCGGACGACCGCACACAGTTCCTGAACGAGGCCGAGCTTCGCGCCTTGATCGCGGACTACGGCTTCGAGGTGCACGGCCACAGCGCCCGGCACCAGGGGGCCTTCCGCGACCTGCGCCTGATCGCGCGGCTGGGCGACGCCCACGCCCACTGGAGCGCCACGGGCATCTACCCGAAGCGCCTGCGCCGCGCGCCCGGCGCCCGCGATCTGCCGCTCTTCTCCACGGGCAGCGCCTACGCCTACAACGGCTATTGGCCCCACCTGCGGCCGGCGGACGACGGCCTGTACTTCCGCCGCCGCAGCGACGCCGAACGCCGGACCTTCTGCCTGGAGGACTTCGGCCGCTGCGTGGCGCGGATGCGCGAGGTGAACGGCGGCGGCCCGCAGTACCTGTGCTGGCCCTGGGGCCAGTATGACGAACTCTCCCTGGCCTGCGCGCGCGAGGCCGGGTTCGAGGCCGCCTTCAGCCTGGAGCGCAGCGCCAACGCCGCCGGAGGCGATGTCATGCGCATCCACCGCATCGGCGTGGGCAAGACCAAGGACGGCGCGTGGATGGCGAGCCGCCTGCGCATGTACTCCGGCAGCGTTTCGGCCCGCTTCTTCTTCAAGCTGCTGCGCAAGCGGCCGGAAGTGAAAAGCGTGCTGTACATGACCGATTCGGAAAAACTCTCCGGCGGCAGCAGGCAAATGCTGAACAACATCGTCGGGATGCATGAAAGCGGCCTACGCGTCACCGCGGTCATCCCCCCTGGCTCCGGCTTCCGCGCGGCCCTGGGCCCGCTGACCTCCGGCGCAAACCCGGTGGAGATCGTGGAGTTCGACGGGTTCCGCAACTACGTGCGCGCCGCGTCCTTCGTGGCCCGGCTGGCCCGCCGCGTGAAGGCCGACGTGGTGCACACCTTCCACGCCCGCGCCTACAAGAGCGCGGCCCTGGCCAAGCTGCCCCTTTTCGGGGGCGCGCGCTACCGCCTGTTCATCAACCGGGGCGTCATCTTCCCGCCCAACGCCATCTTCGCCCTCTACTGCCTGGCGGCCCAGGGGGTGACGGTGAACTCCCAGGTCTGCGGCGAGGTGCTGCGCAAGTATCTGGTGCCCCAAAAGCTCCTGCGCCTGGTCTACAACTCCTTCCTGCCGGAGCCGGACATGAACGGCGGCAGGCTTCCGCCCGAGCGCGCCCCGCGCGAGAAGCGCGGCTGCCGCGTGCTCTACCTGGGCAACGAGGGTCCGGCAAAGGGCTTCGACGTGTTCCTGCGCATGGCCGCGGAGCTGGCCCGGCGCGGCGTGCGCGACCTGGAGTTCGTGGGCGCGGGCGTGCGCGACATGCGCGCCTTCGAGCCGCTGGTGACGCCGCCGCTGGCAAGCCGCCTGCGCCTGCCCGGCAATCTTTCCCACGCAGAGGCGCTTGCGGAGCTGCTTGCCGCCGACGTGCTGGTGCTGCCCTCGCGCCAGGAAAGCCTGCCCAACGTGCTGCTGGAGGCTTTCGCCTGCTCCCTGCCCGTGGTGTGCACGACGGTAGGCGGAATGCCCGAACTGGTGCACGACGGGGTCAACGGCCTGCTGCGGCCCTCGGAGGACGTGGACGGCTTGGCCGATGCCGTGGCCCAACTCGCGGCGGACCCGCTCCTGCGCCAGCGCATGGGCCGCATCAACCGGCGGCTTCTGGCCCGGCGCCTGGGCAACGCGGCCAAGACCCTCACCCTGCTGCGCGTCTATTCCGGCGAGGCGCTGTACGAACCCCTGGACATCAAGGCCCTGGCCGACGAACTGGCGCGGGAGGAGGCCTCCGGCCAGCCGGAGGAGAGCAGGCCATGAGCGCGCGGCTGGAAGCGTCCTGGCTGGCCCTGCCCGAATCCCTGCGCGGCCGCTTGGCTTTGGCTTCCACAGGCTGGCGGCATCTGGCTGGCGCTGGCGCGCACTGCCTCGCCCTGGCCCGCGCCGACACTCGGGGCGAGGCACGGGCACTTTGCGCCCTGGCCGCGGACCTGCTCCTCTGGGCCTTTGGCGAGAATCCGCTCTCCGGGCCGCTTGCGGCGGAAATCCTCGCCGCCCCGGAGCTGCCGCTCTCCGCGCCCACGCGCAGAGCGCTTGCGGCCGTGGCGCAGGGCTGGCGCGCGCCCGACGCCAAGGCCGGGGGCATGGCCTATTTCGAGCGCCTGGCCCGGCGGCGCGACACGGAAAAGCTGGCCGCCTTCCTGACCGCCCAGGTGGACAAGGATCCGGCCGGACTGTTCTGGCGCGACAAGGCCCTGGGGCTGGCCCTGTATTGCGGGGAAAACGAGCTTTCGCAAAGCCTTGAGCGCACAGCCCTGTCCGGCTTGCAGGACATGCCCGGTCTGGCGCCCGCGGCCCGAATGCTCGCGGCCCAGTCCGCATTTCTGCGCGGGGACCTGGACTTCTGCCTGGACGAGCTGGTGGGCGACCCCGCGCCCATGCAAGAGGCGTTTGGTCCGGCCTGCGCGGCATCGCGCGCCGGACTGGCCCTGCTTGCCGCCGGGGAGGACACCGCCGCGCTCGGCCTGCTGCGCCAATGCCTGGCCGCCGCGCCCTGGCAGGCCTCGCTGGCGCGCGTGGCCGCCGATGCCGCCAGCGGCCTGCGCCACCGCCGCACCCCGCCCCCCGGCCCGGCGCTGGTCATGCTCTACACCTGGAACAAGGCCGCCGACCTCGACGCCACCCTGGGAAGCCTGGCCGCCTCGGACCTCGCCACCAAGGGCGGAGGCCGGGCGCGCGTGCTTGTGCTGGACAACGGCAGCACCGACGCCACGCCGCACGTCCTGGACGCCTGGACCGCGCGCCTGGGCGAGGGCCTCTTGCGCCTCAGCCTGCCGGTGAACATCGGCGCGCCCGCCGCGCGCAACTGGCTGGCGGCCACGCCCGAGGCCAGGGCCGCCGAGACCCTGGTCTATCTGGACGACGACGTGGACCTGCCGCCGGACTGGCTGCAACGCCTGGGCGCGGGCCTGGAGCACCGGCCCGAGGCCGGGGTGGTGGGCTGCCTGGTGGCCGACTTCCACGCCCCGCACCTGCTGCAGAACGCGGCGGGCCGCCTGGTCGTTCCCGATGACACAATGAGCGACACGGCCGACGGCGCGCCCGAAAACCGCCCCCCCCTGGACTTCCAGAGCCTGACGCCCAACCCCTTCCGCCTGCTGGACGCGCATCTGCAGGGGCCGGACTGGGGGCTCTTCGGCCACATGTCGGACTGCGTGTCCGTCACCGGCTGCTGCCACCTGTTCCGCAGGCGGGCGCTGGACGCCCCGGCGGACCAAGGCGGCGGCTTCTCCCTGGCCCTGGGCCCCTCGCAGTACGACGATTTCGAGCGCGACCTGCGCATGGCCGCCTGCGGCCGCCTGGCCCTGTGCCAGGGGCATTTGCGCGTGCGGCACCGCAAGCGCTCCGGCCTGGCAGCGCAAGGGACGGAAGGCGGCGACGCCTCGTCCAACGCCCTGGGCAACCGGTACAAGATGCAGACCATGCACCCCCGCGAAGAGATCGCGGCCATCATCAACGCCCAGGCCCGGCAGCTGGACAGGGACGCCGCCGCGGCCTTGGCCCTGCTGGACCGGGATCAAGGAGCCGCATGACCGCCACCGACAAGAGCCAGCAATTCCTGGACGAACACGAAGAGCTGGCGCCGGGCCAGGGCTTCCGCTTCGCCTGCCGTCCGGGCGTGTCCTGCTTCGGGGCCTGCTGCTCGGCGCTCGACCTCATGCTCACCCCCTACGACGTTCTGCGCCTGCGCCGCGCCACGGGCCAAAGCTCGCGCGAGTTCGTGCACGAATACGCGGACCAGACCGCCATGCCCGGCGTGGGCCTGCCGCTGTTGCAACTGCACATGCAGGACACTTCGGCCAAGCGCTGCCCCTTTTCCCAGGCGGACCGCAGCTGCGCGGTCTACGAAAACCGGCCCTCGGCCTGCCGGACCTATCCCCTGGGCCGGGCCACCCGGCCAGCAGCGCAAGACGCGGAAGGAGTCGAGGAGCAGATCTTCATCATACGCGAGCCGCACTGCAAAGGCTTTGAGCACACCACGCAATGGAGCCCCGCTTCCTGGATGGACGACCAGGGGCTGTCCGCCTACAACGCCTCCAACGACCGCTACATGGCCCTGGCCGCCGCGCTGCGCGCCCTGGCCGACGCCGGACACAGGCCGGACCAGCGCCACATGGCCATGGCCGGGCTGGCCCTGTACCAGCCCGACGACTTCCAGCGCTTCATCATGACCGCGCGGGTGCTGGAGCATGTGGACATGGACGACGCACGCCGGACGGCCATCATGCGCGACGAGGAAGCCTGCCTGGACTTCGGCTTCGACTGGCTGGAGCTTTCGCTTTTGGGCAAGACGGACCACATCCGGCCAAGGGGGTAGCCCATGGACGCGCTTTCCCATCCCAAGATCCTGTCCCTGCGGGAGTTTCTGCACAAACGAGCCTCGCTGCCGCCCGGCTTCCGGCTGGTGTTCACCAACGGCTGCTACGACATCCTGCATCCCGGCCACGTGGACCTGCTGGCCCGCGCGCGCGCCCTGGGCGACGGCCTGGTGCTGGGCCTCAATTCCGACGCCTCGGTACGGCGCATCAAGGGGGAGCTTTCCGGCCCGCCCCGGCCCGTGAACAGCGAGCGCGAGCGCGCCTTCGTGCTTGCCGGCCTCGCCAGCGTGGACTTCGTGGTGCTCTTCGACGAGGACACGCCGCTTGAACTCATCACGGCCATCCGGCCCCAGGTGCTGGTCAAGGGCGGCGACTGGGACCTCTCGCGCATTGTGGGCCGCGAGGTGGTGGAGGCGGACGGAGGGCGCGTGCTCAGTCTGCCGCTTCTGCCCGGCTACTCCACCACGGCGCTCATCGAGCGCCTGACCAGCGCCCAGGGCAAAGCCGCCGCCACGGGGTGAAGCGGGCGCTTGCTTGACACCTCCCGTGAACCGGGGTACTGGATACAGCTCGGACGGAAACGGGCCAATAGCTCAGTTGGTAGAGCCCCCGGCTCATAACCGGATGGTCCCAGGTTCGACCCCTGGTTGGCCCACCAGAAGCACTGGCCGCCAGCCGGAGCGCGAAGCCTGAAGGGGCGGCGACACACGGCCCGGCGAACGGCAGCAAGGACAGACATTGACACGACGCGCCATCGCGAAGGACGCGCACCATAACGCCCGGACTTGTGCAGGCGAACGCGGATGCTCCCAGGGGGAAACCCTACGGGAGCATCCGCGCGTTTTGGAGGACCGCTGATGGACGCAACCCAGGCGCTTTCCCGCATCCGGGCCTTGGCCCCGGAGGAATATGCCGCGGACTGGGACAACTCCCGCGTGCAGATACGCGGCGCGCGCGCCCGGGTGGGCAAAATCGCCGTGGCGCTGGACCCAGCCCCGGAACTGATGAAGGCCTGCCTGGACTGGGGCGCGGACCTGGTGCTCACCCACCACCCGCTGTATTTCAAGCCCCAAGCCCCCACCACCCCCGGCTGGCACCTGGACGTGCTGCGGCTGTTCCTCTCCGCCGGGGCCTGGCTGTATGCCGCGCACACCAGCCTGGACAGCCGTCCGGACGGCCCGGCCTTCTGGCTTGGGCGCAAGCTGGGCCTTGCCAACCGCGCCACCCTGGAGACCGTGCGGCGCTTCCCCGCGCGGGAGGCGTTCTTCCAAGCCCCCTCGGTCTTTACCGAGCGCGAGGCCCGGCCCCTGCTGGAGAATCCCGGCGTGCTCGCCCTGTCGCAAAGCGCCACCGGCGAGCTGCGCGTGATGGCCGAGGAGCAGGCCTGGCCCGAAATATTCGAAGAGCTGAAGGGCGTGTTCGCGGGCAAGGATCTGGAGGTCTTTGTCCGCAGGCTTGAAAGCCCGGCCGTGGGCGTGGGCTACGGCGAGGCGGGCGACCTGCCCGAGGCCATGGAATACGAGGCCTTCGCGGCCCTGCTTGAAGGCGTGCTCTATGGCGCCCAGCCGCCCTGCCCGCTGACGGGAGCCAAGGGCCTGGCCTGGATCGAATGCGGCCCCAGGCCGGAGCGCATCCGCCGCGTGGCCTACTCCACTGGCTCCGGCGGTTCGCTCATTCCGGCCGCCTTCGCCGCCGGGGCCGACGTGTTCGTCACCGGCGACGTGAAGCACCACGCCGCCATGGAGACCACTGGCCTGGTGCTCGACGTGGGGCATTTTCTGCTGGAAGAAGAGATGATGCGCCTGCTGGCCGCGGAGCTGCAGGAATCCCTCGGCGACGGGGCCGAGGTGCGTTTCTTTGCGGGAAGAAGCCCCTTCCGCTTCCGGGCGCTGGCCTAAGGCCCGCTCCGGCAGTGCGGGGGCACAGCAATATCTTTCCGGTCCAGGGCGTTCCCGGGGCCGAATAAAGCGAGGTGCCGATGTATCAGAAGCAGATCGAGCAGTTGGTGGTCCTGCAGACCGTGGATGACGAGATCATGATCCTGGAGGCCGAGGTGCGCGAGGCCCCCCTGGAGCTCACCGGGCTGGAGACCAAGGTGGCCCAGCTGCGCGAGCGCCAGGCCCAGATCCAGGAACGCCTCGACATCCTGAAGGGCCAGCAGAAGCGGCTCGATGGAGAGATCGAGGACGACGGCCACAAGATCAAGAAGAGCAAGAACAAGCTCATGGCCGTGGGCAACTCCAAGGAATACCACGCCATGATGCGCGAGATGGACTCCATGGAGAAGCTCAACCGCCTGCGCGAGGAAGAGCGCATCGCGGTGATGGAGGAGCTGGAGCGCCAGAACGCCGCCATGCAGGAGCTCGTCACCGAGGTGGAAGGCCTTATGGAAGGCTACGACGCCAAGAAGGCCACCCTGGACGAGCGCATCGGCAAGGCGCAAAGCCGCCTGGACGCGCTGGCCAAGCGCCGCGCCAAGGCCGGCAAGGTGGTGCCGCCGCCGATCCTGGGCCGCTACGAGTTCATCCGTTCGCGCATCGAGCACCCGGTCATCGTGCCGGTGTCCGACGGCGTGTGCGGCGGCTGCCACATCAAGATTCCGCCCCAGTCGTACAACGAGCTGCAGAAGGGCAAGCAGATCCTGGGCTGCCCCAACTGCCAGCGCATCATCTTCTGGGTGGAGCACGCGCCGCACATCAACGACGAGAAATAGACCACACGGCCGGAGTTGGACGGACCGTCGCCGCGCGCCGCAAGGCGCGGGGAGGAAAGTCCGGGCTCCAATGGGCAGGGCGCTGGGTAACTCCCAGGGGGGGCGACCCCCGGAAAGCGCAACAGAAAGCAGACCGCCAGGCGGCCTTCGGGCCGCCGGGTAAGGGTGAAACGGTGGCGTAAGAGACCACCAGCGGCCGTGGTGACACGGTCGGCTAGGCATACCCCGTCTGGAGCAAGACCAAATAGGGAGGCAGGCTGGCCCGGCTATTGCCTCCGGGTAGGTCGCTTGAGGTGGTCGGCAACGGCCATCCTAGAGGAATGACGGTCTCCCGCCCTCGGGCGGTGACAAAACCCGGCTTACAGTCCGACTCCGGCTTGTGACACTGAACCGGGGGCAGGCGCACGCCTCCCCCGGACCCCTCAAGTCCCAGACCGTCCGAAGCAGACGCGGGACCAAGCCCCGCCTGCCCGGACGGCGTGGGCGGTCCCCGCAGCACGTGGACCACACGCAAGGGGAGCAGCATGACATCCACACCTCCGCGCGTTTCCGAAGCCTGGGCCGTGATCCTCGCGGCCGGAGGCGGAACGCGCCTGGCCGAGGCCCTGGCAGCCATTGGCGGCCCGCAGCGCAAGCAGTATGTCGAGCTGGACGGCGCGCCCCTGTTCTGGAAAAGCGCGCGCACCTTCTCGCGCATCCAGGCCGTGCGGGGGCTGGTGTTCGTGTTTCCGCAGGAGGACCTGCACGCCATGCGCGCCGAGGTGGAGCGCCTTTGGGAGCGCGACCCCCTGGGCCTGCCCTGGCGGGCCTGCGCGGGCGGGGCCAGACGGCAGGACTCCGTGCGCCACGGCCTGGCGGAGCTGCCGAAAGAGGCGGCCTGCGTCCTTGTGCACGACGCCGCCCGGCCCTTCGCCAGCGCGGCCCTCTGCGCCCGCGTGCTGGAGGCCCTGGGCCCGGACCGTCCCGCGGCCATCCCCGGCCTGGCCGTGACGGACACCATCAAGCGCGTGGACGCAGACGACATCGTCGTCGATACCCCGGAGCGCGCGGCAATGCGCGGCGTGCAGACCCCGCAGGGCTTTCTGCTGGCCCCGCTTGCGGCCGCGCACCAGCGCGCCCAGGCCGAGGGCTGGGAGGTCACTGACGACGCCATGCTCATGGAGCGGGCAGGACATCCTGTGCGCGTCGTCCCCGGCGAGGAGGCCAACGTGAAGATCACCACCCCGGCGGACTTGCGGCTTTTGCGCCCGTCCAGGGCAGCCTGCCCGCGCACGGGCTGGGGCTACGACGTTCACAAATTTGTCGCCAACGGCGAGGACGACCCCACCGTGCTGGCCAAGGCACGGCCCATGCTTCTGGGCGGGGTGGCCATTCCCGGCGCGCCGCGCGTGCTGGCGCACTCCGACGGGGACGTGCTGCTGCACGCCGTGACCGATGCCCTGCTCGGCATCGCCTGCGCGGGCGACATCGGCCAGCTCTTCCCGGACACAGACCAGGCCTTCGACAACATGCCCAGCGCCGTGTTCGTGGCCGAGGCGTTGGCCCGCGTCCGGGCGGCGGGCTTCCGGCCGGAGCACGCGGATCTGACCATCGTGGCGCAGACGCCCAAGCTCTTCGCCCACAAGGCGCGCATCGCCGCCCAGGTGGCGCGCCTGCTGGAGCTTGCCCCGGGGGCGGTGAACGTGAAGGCCACCACCGAGGAGGGCCTTGGCTTCACCGGCCAGCGCCTGGGCATCAAGGCCGTGGCCGTGGTGACGGCCAGCCCCGACTAACGAAAAGCCAGCCAGTCCCGCCGCGCAGGGCCGGAGCAATCGCTTCGGCCTTTTTTTTTTCGCAACGCGATAGCCGAATTGACAATTCTGCACAATTAAATGTCGCCATCGACACGCCTCACCACACTTCGCGAGCCGCAGCCGTATAGGAGAAAAGCAAAAAACCAATGGATTCTTGGCTATTTTTAGGCCAACCATTCACTTGGCCCGAGTCTTGCTTCTTTCTGGCCGCAACCCACAAAAACGCACCAGGAATGACAATTCCGTCTGCGCAAGGTGGGAAGCGCGATGTCTTCACCCTGCCCTGACGGCAAAGGCGGCTAGATGGCGGCGGACTGCGGAGGAAAGTGCTCCGCGTTCAGCTTTGTATGCAAGAATTGACAAAAAAGCAAAGCGGCAAGCCTGCGCAGGAAAGCACCCGCCAGGCAACACCGGGGCGCACCCCACGGGAGGTTTCCTCAAATGAACGCGGCGGATACTGCCTTCATCATCGTCTGCGCGGCCCTGGTCATGTTCATGACCCCCGGCCTCGGCCTGTTCTACGGCGGCATGGTGCGCAGCAAGAACGTGCTGGCCACCATCATGCAGAGCTTCATCATCGTCGGCCTGGTGTCCGTGCTCTGGGCCGTGGTCGGCTACACCCTGGCCTTCGGCACGGACATGGGCGGGGTCATCGGCGGCCTGGACTTCCTGTTCCTGGGCGGCGTGGGCATGGACGCCACGGGCGGGCCGGTGGAGAACATCCCGCACCTCTTGTTCATGATCTTCCAGTGCATGTTCGCGGTCATCACCCCGGCGCTGATCACCGGCGCCTTTGCCGAGCGCATGAAGTTCGGCGGATTTCTGGTTTTCACCACCCTGTGGCTGCTGGTGGTGTATTGCCCCATGGCCCACTGGGTGTGGGGCAAAGGCTGGATGGCCGAGATGGGCGCCCTTGACTTCGCGGGCGGCGCGGTGGTGCACATGAGCTCCGCCGCCGCGGCCCTGGCCGCGACCGTGGTGCTGGGCAAGCGCAAAGGCCATGGCAGCACGCCCTTCATCCCGCACAACCTGCCCATGACCGTGCTTGGCGCGGCCATCCTCTGGTTCGGCTGGTTCGGCTTCAACGCGGGCAGCGCGCTGGCCGCCGACGGCTTCGCGGTCAACGCCTTCGTGACCACGCACCTGGCCGCCGCGGCCGCGGCTCTGGCCTGGATCCTCATGGAGAAGCTGCACTCCGGCAAGGCCACGACCCTGGGCGCGGCCTCCGGCGCGGTGGCCGGGCTTGTGGCCATCACCCCGGCGGCGGGCTTCGTCACCGCCATGCCCGCCATCCTCATCGGCCTGGGCGGCGGCGTGTTCTGCTTCCTGGGCGTCCTCATGAAGGGCAAGCTCGGCTACGACGACTCCCTGGACGTGGTGGGCGTGCACGGCGTGGGCGGCACCTGGGGCGCCATCGCCACCGGACTTTTCGCCAGCATCAACAAGGCCAGCGGGCTTTTCTATGGCAATCCCTCCCAGCTTTGGATACAGTTGGCTTCAGTGGCCGCCACATGGGCCTTCTGCTTCATCGCGAGCCTTGTTCTCTTCAAGCTGGTGGACGCCACGGTGGGCCTGCGCGCCACGCCCGAGGAGGAAGACCGCGGCCTGGACATCTCCCAGCACAACGAGACCGGCTACCAGGCGTAGCCCGCAGGAGAACGCGTCATGAAGAAAGTCGAGATCATCACCCGCACCTTCAAGCTGGATGACATCAAGGCCGCCCTGTCCGAGATCGGCATCAAGGGCATGACCGTGAGCGAAGTGAAAGGCTTCGGCCGCCAGGGCGGGCACAAGGAAGTGTACCGCGGGGCCGAGTACCAGGTGGACTTCGTGGTCAAGGTCAAGATCGAGGTCGTGGTGGAGGACGCCCGCGTGGCCGATGTCATCGGCGCGGCCACCAAGGCGGCCCGCACCGGGCAGGTGGGCGACGGCAAGATCTTCGTCCTGCCCGTGGACGAGGTGGTGCGCATCCGCACCGGCGAAACCGGCGACGCCGCCGTCTAGCCTCCCCCCAGGCAGCGCGTCCCCCCACCTCACAGTGGACGACAACACAACGCCTCCGGCCCTGCCGCCAGCCGCCCAGCGGTTGCGGCAGGGCCGCCTGCTTTTGGCCGAAGCCGCGCGCGCGGGCGGCATCAACGCCTATCCCGCCCAAGGCGCGGCCCTCATGGACGCCTATTTCCGCGAGCGCCTGGACGAATTGCGCACCGCCTCGCCGGGGCTCTGCGCCACGCCCTTCGCCCTGGTCGCCGTGGGCGGCTATGGCCGGGCGGAACTCTGCCCCGCGTCCGACGTAGACGTGCTGCTGCTCTACGAAAACGCCATTGCGCCTGCGGCGGAGGAGCTTTCGCGCGGGCTGTTCCATCCCCTCTGGGACCTGGGGCTGGACCTGGGCCACGGCGTACGCACCCTGGCCGACTGCCTCCGCCTGGCCGGAGAGGACATGCTCGTGCTCACCTCTCTGCTGGACGTGCGCCACGTCGCGGGCGAGGGCGCGCTGACCGCCCGACTGCAGCGACGCCTGGCCGAGGCCGCGCCTCCCGGCCGCGCCGCCGCCTTTGGCCAGTGGGTGCTGGAGCACAACGCGGGCCGCCGCGCCCGCCACGGCGACTCCAGCGGTCTGCTCGAACCGGAACTCAAGAACGGCCTGGGCGGCCTGCGCGACGCCCACCAAATCCGCTGGCTCCTGCGTCTCGTGCCTTCCCTGTGCGCCGGGCCCCAGGCCCCCTTCACCCCGGAGGACCTGGCCTTGCTTGAAGCGGACCACGCCGTCGTGCTCTGCGCGCGTACGGCCCTGCACCTGGCCGCGGGCCGCAAGACCGACAGGCTCTTCTTCGACCTCCAGCCGCAGGTGGCCAGAACTCTCGGCTTCAGCGGCGCGGAGCCTGGCCAGGGCGGCGACGAGCCCCAGGCCGCCGATGCTCCAACCGGCTTGGCCACCGGCTTGGCCACCGGCCTGGCCGTGGAAGGGTTTCTCTCGCGCCTGCACCAGGCCATGACGCGCATCCGCGCCATGCGGCAGGCCTGCTGGCTGGAGGCCTTTCCGCCCCGGGCCGAGGCCTGCGCGCCCGCAGCAGCCGCTCCAGGCATCCTGTGCGGCCCCACAGGCATGGCCCTCTGCGACCCCAAGGCCGCCGCCCACCAGCCTGCGCTGATCTTGGCGCTCTACGTGGCCGCAGCCCGCGCCGCGCGGCCCCTGGCCTGGTCGGCCCTGCGGGCCACCCGCGCCGCCCTGGCCGACCCCGCGCGCCGCGCCGCCTTCGCCGAACTGCCGGACATCCTGCCCGCGCTGCTGGAGATATTCCGGGCGTCGGGCCAGCCAACCGAAAGCAGCCCGCCCCACGCCGCGCCGCAGGAATCGGCGCAAACCGGGCCGTCCCGGCTGGCCGACGCGCTGCGGCGTCTCTTCGCCCCCACGCCAAACGCCGCCGACCCGCCGGGCGCGCACCCTCCCGAACCTGCGGCCCCGGCCGTGGCCACGGCGCTGCAATCCATGCTCGACACCGGCCTCATGGCGGCCCTGGTGCCGGAGTTCGCGCCCGTGGAGCACCTGGTGCAGTTCGACGACTTCCACATCCACCCCGTGGGCAAGCACACCCTGGAGGTGGTGCGCGCCCTCGCCTCCATACGCCCCTGCGGACCGGAGGAGCGGCGCAGCCCGCCGGACGGCGACTTGTCGCCGGATATCCTTGAACGGGCGGCGGGACTGCCGCATTTCGACCGCCTGCTCCTGGCCGGGTTCTGCCACGATCTGGCCAAACCGCGCCGCGACCATTGCGGCGAGGGCGAAGCGCTTTCGCGCGCGCTTCTGGGCCGTCTGGGGGCTGACCCCGAGGCCATCGACGATGTGGCCTTCCTGGTGCGCGAACATCTGCTCATCCCCAAGACCGCCACCCGCCGCGACCTTGCGGACGAATCCGTGGCCGCGACCGTGGCCGAAATCTGCGGCGGCGTGGAACGGCTGGACATGCTGCATCTGCTGGCCGTGGCCGACAGCCGCTCCACCGGGCCGCGCGCCTGGAGCCCCTGGACCGCAGCGCTGTTCGACGAACTGGCGCGCAAGGCCCGCGGACTGCTTACGCGCGGGCCGCTTTCCGGGCCCGACGCCGTGGACACAAGCCGCCGCGTGCGCGAACGCGCCCTGGCCCTGGCAACCAAACCGGCCGAACAGGACGCAACGCCAGCGCTGGAGCGCGGCTTCGCCGAGCGCTGCCTGGAACACATGCCCGCGCGCGCACTGCTGGTGCTCGACGCCGCCACCGTGGCCCGGCACCTGCGCCTGGCCCGGCGCTTCGCCTTGAACCTGGCCGAGGACATGGTGCGCAAGCCCGCTGCCAAGGCGGGCCTTGGGGTGGCGGAAATAGACGCCGTGCCCGTGCGCGGGCGCGCCTTCCAGGTCAGCATCGCCGCCATGGACCGCCCCGGGCTCTTCGCGGTGATGGCAGGGGTGCTGGCCCTGCACGACCTGCACATCCTCTCGGCAGAGGTGCTCACCTGGGGGCCGGGCTCCGCCGGACCGGGCGCCAGCCTGGCCGTGGACGTGTTCGTGGTGCGCGAGCCCGCCCCCGGGCTGTCCCTGGAGGACTTGTGGGCGCGGGTGCGGCGCGCGGTGTCCTATGCGCTCACGGACAAGCTCTCCCTGGAATACCGGCTGGAACAGAAGCGCAACTCGCCGCTGGCCCAGGCTTCTCGCGCGCCGGGAGGCCGCTGCGCCGTGCGCGTGGACAACGCACAGAGCGACTTCCACACCCTGGTCGAGGTGGCCGCGCCGGACCGCCTGGGACTGCTGCACGACTTGGCGCGCGCCCTCTGCGCCCATGGGGCGCGCGTGCATCTGGCGCGCATCGCCACCAGCGCGGGCCGCATACATGACGTGTTCTACGTGCGCGACGAGGAAGGCCGCAAGATCGCCGACCCGCAGCGCCTGGAGGTCCTGCGCCGGGCCTTGCTGGCCGCGGCGCGGCACAACTAGCGCTCCGGCATGAGCGCAGGGCATTGGGAAAGGCCTCCGGCGGCCGGGGGCTGGCCGCCCCCGGACCCGGCAAAAGGGAACACGGGACGAAGCTGAAGGGCGACGCGGAAGCCCCCTTGCGCGGGATGGGGGAGCAGCCTCTCGACGCGCGCGGCCGAATCTGGCATGAGCGCACTGGCCGACGGGGCCCTGGCGGAACAACCGCGCGCCCCTACGCCCAAGGAGCGCCCATGACCCTGCCCGTCGGTTCCCTCGTCAACGCCGCCGCAATCATTCTCGGCAGCCTGGCCGGCATGGCCCTGCACGGCCGCTTTCCGGAGCGCTTCCGCAGCATCGTGTTCCAAGGCCTGGGCCTGTGCGTGCTGTTGATCGGCGCCAAGATGGCGCTCACCGTGAGCAACCCGCTGCTGCTGATCTTCGCCATCCTGCTGGGCGGCCTGGCCGGGGAGCTTCTGCGCCTGGACATGGCCTTCGAGCGCCTGGGCGAACGGGCCAAGGCGCTGCTGCGCTCCGGCAACCCGCAATTCACCGAGGGACTCATTACCGCCTCGCTCATCTTCTGCATCGGGGCCATGGCCATAGTGGGCAGCTTCGACGAAGGCATACGCGGAGATGCCACAGTTCTGTACACGAAAAGCATCCTGGACGGCTTCGCCTCCGTGGCGCTGGCCTCCACCTTCGGTTCCGGCGTGCTCTTCTCCTTCGTTCCGGTGCTGCTCTACCAGGGGGCGCTCACCCTGTTCGCCGGGCTCTTCCAGCAACACTTCACGCCAACGGTCATCAGCCAGCTTACGGCCACGGGCGGCCTGCTCATCCTGGGCATCGGCCTCACCCTGCTGGACATCAAGCGCGTAAACCTCTCCAACCTGCTGCCTTCCTTGCTCGTCGCCGTGCTGCTGGCCCTGTTTTTCGCATAGCCCTGGGCTATAGCTCCCGCGAAAAACCCAAATCACTTGACCAAGCCCCCCAAGGGAACGTAGGGATAACGTGCACGGCCTCGCCCGCCCCTGCTGCGGGAGCGGTCGCGCCGACACAGCCCCGGCGCGGGTTTCGGCACGAGCCGACACCGGGGACATGAGCACGGAAGGAGACCATCCGCATGGACGTGGAACTTGCAAAACCCTTTGTGAAAGCGGCCACGGACGTCATCGGCACCATGGCGTTCATCACCCCCAGGCCGGGCAAGCCCTTTGTCAAAAAGAACACCATCGCCACAGGCGACGTGACGGGGCTGGTGGGCCTTACCGGCGACGGCAAAAAGGGCAGCGTCTCCATCTCCTTCCAGAAATCCTGCGCCGTCGCCATGGTCAAGAACATGCTGGGCGACGACATCCAGGACATCCTTCAGGACGTGAAGGACGCCGTGGGCGAGATCACCAACATGATATCCGGGCAGGCGCGCGCGGGCCTTGCGGAAAAAGGGCTCGTGCTGCAGGGCTCCACCCCCACCGTCATCATGGGCGACAACCACAGCATCACCCACATCGCCAAGTCGCCCATCATGGCCATTCCCTTCGACACCGATGCGGGGAGCTTCACCATCGAGTTCTGCTTCGAATAAACCGCCGGGCTGCGGCCTGGCCTCAAGCATAGACAAGGATCAGCAATGGGCAAGCTGGACGGGTTCCGCCAAAAGGATTTTCTCGAACAGATAACCGCCCTGAACGAGATCGCGGGCAGCAGAGACCCCGCGCTCATTCCCGACCTGGTGGACCTATTCGAGAAGCCCACGGGGGATACCGGCGTCGACTACATGGTGGTCGGCGCGCTCAATTCCGTGCTCGGGTCGAGCGAATCCACCGTGGTCGAAGGCCTTGCGAGCCAGAACCCGGCCTTCCGCACCCTGTGCATCCGCACCGCCGGAGAATACGCCTTCGCCTCCGCCGCCGAGCCCCTCATGCGCATGGCGGGGACCGAAACCGACCCCGATCTGCTCATCGAAATTTTGGCCTCCCTGTCCAAGATACGCCCCGTAGGGGCCGAAGGCGTGTTCCGCGCCTTTCTGCGCCACCCGGACCAGATGCTTGCGGCCATGGCCATGGAGATGGCCGGGGTCTACGCGGACGCCTCCGCCCTGCCCGTGCTGGCCGAAACCCTCCACGCCGCCGGGACCGACGGCAGCTACGAACGCTGCGACCTGACCACTTGGAAGGCCATAGACGCCCTGGCCGCCATTGGTTCGCCCGGCGCGGCGCGCCTGCTGGTCGAGCACATTCACCACAAAAATCCCACGGCGCGGCGCATCGTCACCGACGCCCTGGTGCGGCTGGGCGAAACCGCCCTGCCGGTCCTTGAGCCCCTGTACTCCACCGGCGGCACGGACGAACGCATCCTGGCCTGCAATGTGGCCGGGTTCATCGGCGCGCGCAAGGGCGCCGACGCCCTGGTGCGGGCCTTCGATTCCGGCTGCTTCACCGATCCCAACGTGCGCTACGCCGCCTTCGAGGCCCTGGGCCGCATCGGCACCTTGAAAGGGCTGGTGTGCCTGGTGGACGGCCTGGACGAGGACGACGAGCTCATCCTCATGGCCGTGGTCACCGGGCTTGAGCGCCACGCCGCGCCAGGCGTGCTCAAGACCATCAGCGAGCGCATCGCCGCGGGCACGCCCAACAGCCCGCGCATCTGCCGGGCCGTCGTGGCCTCGCGCGCGCTTCGGCTCTTCCAGGAGCTGTACAAGGACGACCTGGTGGGCGACAGGCTCATCGACGCCCTGCGCCTGTCCCAGGACCAGGACATTCTGGACGCCTTCGCCCAGCGCCTGGAGGAGATCGGCACCGCGCGGTCGCGCGCGGACGCGGCCACCCTGCCCCAGGCCCGCACCGCCACGCGCAAGGCCATCGCGGCCGACGACTCCAAGTCCATGCTGGCCCTGTACCGCCGCATCCTTACGGACATGGGCTTCGAGCCGCTTTTGGCCGCCAACGGCCAGGAAGCTTACGCCTACGTGGAAAACGGGGAATTCGCCGATGTGGTCATCACGGACATGAACATGCCGGTGATGGACGGCGTGGAGCTGGTGGGCAAGCTGCGCGGCTCCCTGGGCTATGACGAGACGCCCATCCTCATGGTCACCACGGAATCCGAGAACACCCAGCGCGAGGTGGCCACCAAGGCCGGTGTCACGGCCTTCATCAACAAGCCCTTCCGGCCGGAAGACCTCAAGGCCGCCCTGGCCGGGCTGCTGCACGACCAGCCCTAGGCCCCGGCGCACCCGCGCCAAACAAAAGCCCCGGACTTCTGCCCGGGGCTTTTGTTTTCCAGCATGGTCTGGACGGTCTTGCCGTGCAGCAAAGTGCACCTGGTACGGGAGGGGGAATCGAGCTTTAGACACAACATACGAGAAAAGAAGAGAAATTTAGCATAACGAAAGACAATGTACCCCAAAAGCTACCCCCACACGGTGTTGCCTATGAACATGCCTCGGTCCTGTGAGGGCAGGATTAGCCGTGAATTTCAGCCTCACAAGCTTTCCACTCGCCTTCCAAATCCCTCGCGGCAGGCAATACGCTTTGCTCAAAGCAGGTGAGAAACAACCTGCGGGTCAGCTCTAACGTCTCAAAGTAATTATCTGGAGCAACGCTGGCTCCCGCATGTATCACATCGCCGCGCACACCATATAACCTTTTTACCTGCTGATATAATCTGGTTCGATTTGGCCCTCGCGGCTCAAGCAGCGCTGCGATATGTCTAGCTAAACGCTTCGCAGTATCTCGCTGTCCAGGACGCATAGCGCACTCGATCGCACCCCATGCCAGCAACAGCCCAGCACGAGGCTTGGATACCCAGACGGATTCATCAAACATCATAAACGCTGCCCCAAAGTGCTCATCATCCACGAGAGTCGCCCCGGACACATAATACTGCCTAAGCCACTCGACATCATCAAGTGTGACAACTGATCTATGCGTTTTTGAGAGTCTAAGCTGCGTTGACTGCGTTTCTATCGTAAGAAACTGTGGCTCTTGTTGAGACGATGCTATCCCACTAAATGCCATTGGTGATATGATTGGCATCCGCAATGGAATCCCTGTTCTGAGCCGAAGTAGCGCAGTTGCGAACCATAATGAGTTGAGGCGGTCAAACCCCGTCGGCCTAGAGGATGCCATCAGCTCAATCTCAATTTCTATGTCCCATGCCGTACCAGACCCAACGGCCATCCAAGGAGCAGGATGAGGCGCATGGGGGCCTAGAGGGCGCTTGAATGCTGCTAGCAGCGGGCCAAATACATGCGCGTATGTCTGGCGCAGTATGAGCCCTGGAGCAATCTCTACGGACTCTGGCTCTAGACCCGCCCCAGCGACCCCACCAAACAGAGTATCCTTGTCATAGTCGGCAATCACCCTTTTATGCTTCATCGGCCATACCCTCGAAAGTCACTTTGCCCCGGTGCGGGTGCCATAAGGCTGTTTGTCTCACCACGTTTAGGCAGGCTAGAGCATCATACGCCTCTGCGCAATGGCACATATCCCCCAACAGATGCGAGATAAAAAAATAGGGAGGAACGGTTGCCCATCCCTCCCCTATGGAAATCCCTTCGCCTTCGCCGTGAAACATCGGTATCGTGAAACGTACAAATTTGGCCCATTTTAAGGCTTGGTAGCGGCGAGGCAGGGTGATTGCCCTTAGCTAGCCCTTCGGCACGTTCTGAGCGACAAAGGAGCCTCCAACCAAGCGGCTTCACGACCAAGCCTTAGCGCCCCAACCGCCTCTGGAAAACAAAAGCCCCGGACTTCTGCCCGGGGCTTTTATTTTCCAGCATGATCTGGACGGTCTTGCCGTGCAGCAAAGTGCACCTGGTACCGGGAGGGGGACTCGAACCCCCAAGGCCTTGCGACCGGTGGATTTTGAGTCCACTGCGTCTACCAATTCCGCCATCCCGGCATGAAGCCGACTATTTAGGTGATGCCAAGCCCTTCTGTCAAGCCGAACGGCGGGCGCACGCACCAGCGCCGCCGTCTGGGACGTGTGTCCCGTCTGCACATGTCCTGCTTGCACAACAACTTTGCACATCTGTGCACCACAATGCACAAAATACAGCGCGCACTTCGCTTCCGTTTCCGCCCCATCAAGCTCAACACGCTGGATAAAAAGACATAATATACATTGGCACGCCGAATGCTTTATCTGGTTCAGATAGCGCGGCGCGGGTCCGGGAGACGAACACCAAACCCACCCACCCCATCCCCAGCCCCCTTCCGGGCCTGCGAACGCGAAATCTGGACTCCTTCCCCCTCCTCCCGAAAAAGGGCCGCTGCAACCGGCCCTTTTTCCTTTTTCAGGCCCCTGGGCCTGCCCTGTCAACAGGGCGATTCCGTCCTTTTCCCGGCTAAAAACGCGCCATTTCCATCCCGCCCGCAAAGCCGGGATATACTTGCGCGGGCAGCCGGGCATCCCGCCCGGAAGCACAACCAAGGAGGTTCCCCATGGGCGGTGGCGGAGGGTTCGACCCCATTTCCCTCATCGGCAACATGATCTTCGGCTCCATATTGGGACCGCTGGGCCAGCAGGCGACGCGCGCCAGCCAGTCCGAGGCCCAGGATGCCGAGGCGGCGCTGCAGGCGGCGGAGGCCCGGCGCAGGGCCGACCGCAAAAAAGAGGAAGCCGCGCTTCTGGCCAAGGCCAGGCAGGCCGAGCGCGCCACCAAGACCGGGCAAGCCGCCGCGGAGTCCTTGGGCGGAGCCGTGCCGACCACGGAGGAAAGCCAGCTCAAGGCGAGGCTGGGGCAATGAGCGCCCGCCGCAACCCAACACGTCCGGCTCCGGCGGAACCAGCGGCCCAGGCCGTGCTGGACCGTCTGGCGTCCCTGCGCGAGGCCCGCGGGCACTGGCTGCCCTCCTGGCGCGAGCTCGCCGCACAAATCATGCCGCGCAAGGGCCTGGTCTTGCCCGGCCAGGGGCAACAACCCGCCGACGAGGCCGTGTTCGACTCCACCCCGGCCCACAGCCTGGAGCTGCTGGCCTCGGCCCTGGGCGGCCTGCTGACCAATCCGGCCCTGCCCTGGTTCGACCTGCGGCTGGGACGCGGCGCGCCGGACAACGACGAGGTGCGCGCTTTCCTGGCCGACTGCCGCGAGCGGCTGCTCTCGCTCTTCAACACCGAGGCCACGGGCTTCCAGGCCTGCGTGCACGAGCTGTATCTGGACCTCTGCCTCTTCGGCACGGCGGTGCTCTCGGTGGAGGCCGACCCCGACTGCCTGGCCCGCTTCAGCGTGCGTCCCCTGTTCGAGACGCACCTGGCCGAGGACGCGCGCGGCATGGTGGACACGGTGATCCGCACCTACTCCCTTTCGGCGCGGCAAGTGCTGGAACAGTGGGAGGCCACCTGCCCGCCAGAGGTGCGCCGACGTGCGCAGGAGGAGCCCGAGGCCCGCGTCAACCTTATCCACGCGGTGTTCCCCCGTCCCGAACGCGACCCGGCAAGCCCGGCCAGCGCGCACTTCCCCTACGCCTGCGTCTTTGTGGAGCAGGACAGCGGCGCGCTGCTGGAGGAATCCGGCTACCACGAGATGCCGTACATGTGCCCGCGCTGGGCCAAGGTTTCGGGCGAGGCCTACGGCCGGGGGCCGGGCCTCACCGCCCTGTCCGATGTGCGCGTGCTCAACGCCATGAGCCGCACCGCCCTCATGGCGGCGGAGAAGATGTCCGATCCGCCGCTCATGGTGCCGGACGACGGCTTCCTGGGGCCGGTGCGCTCCGGGCCGGGCGGGCTGTCGTACTACCGCGCGGGCTCCCAGGACCGCATCGAGGCCCTGCCCGTGCGGGTGGACCTCTCGGCCATCGAGGCCATGATCGAGCGGCGCAGGCAAAGCATCCGCCGCATCTTCCTGGCCGACCAGCTGGCCCCGGAGGCCGTGAACAGCACCGCCACCGAAGCCCTCATCCGGCAGGCGGAAAAGATGCGCATCCTGGGGCCGGTGCTGGGACGCCTGCAGACCGAGTTCCTGGCCCCGCTCATTGAGCGCGCCTTCAACATTCTGCTGCGCGAGGGCGAACTGCCCCCCTGGCCCAAGGACCTGCCCCAGGGCAGCCTGCGGGTGGACTACGCCAGCCCGGTGGCCCAGGCACAGCGCCAGGCCGAGGCCGAAAACCTGGCCCAGGCCGTGCGCTACCTGCAACCCCTGCTCGGCGGAGGCGACCCCTTCAGCATCATGGACAACTTCGAGCCCGACGCCATGGCCCGGCACGCGGCGACCCTCTTCGGGCTGCCGCCGGAATACCTGAGGCCCCAGGACAGGGTCGCCGCCATCCGCGCCGCGCGCCAGGAAGCGGCAATGCAGGCGCACACCCCGGCCCCTGCGGCCGCACGGCGGACCACGGCCAAATGACGGCCGCCACCCCGAACACGGAGGACTCCACATGGCCACCAGCGTCATCGAGATCTGCAACAACGCCCTTACCGACCTGGGCGAGGAGGCCATCGCCTCCCTTGGCGACAACACCAAGGCCGCGCGTCTGTGCAACCAGCGCTGGCCCGCCGTGCGCGATGCCGTGCTGCGCGCGCATCCCTGGAATTGCGCCCTGGCCCAGGCCGAGCTGGCCGCCAGCGCCACGTCGCCGGCCTGGCGGCACGCAGCGGCCTATCCGCTTCCGGCGGACTGCCTGCGCGTGCTGGAGGCGTGCGTGGGCGGCAGTCCCCTGGACGAATGGGAGGCGCAGGCCGGGGCCGTGCACTGCGACGCCCAAGGCCCCCTGCAACTGCTCTACATCCGCCGGGTGGACGACCCCCGGCTCTACGACCCGCTGCTGTGCGAGACGCTGACCGCGCGGCTGGCCGCCACCCTGGCCTACCCGCTCACGGCCTCCACCAGCCTGGCCCAGTCCTTCTGGGGTCAATACGCGGACAAGCTGCGCGAGGCGCGGGGCGTGGACGCCCGCGAGGCCGCCCCGCCCATGGCCCCCGCGCCCACCACTTGGCTGGCGGCCAAGCTTGGCCGCTAGCCAAGCCGCGCCACACGACAAAGGCCGCGCCCCGGACAAAACGCCCGGAGCGCGGCCCGCTGGTGTATACGGTCTGCTTATTGGGTCAAGAACGAGGGCAGGCTGAAGCCGAAGCCCGCGGTTGCGGGCGCGCCCGTGCCGCCCCCAGGGGCGATGAGCTTCCAGTAGCTGCGCCCGGCCGCGACCCCGGGCGGCTGCATGGCGGGCAGGCAGCTCATCTCGCGCAGCAGGCCAGCGCCGAAACGATCGCAGCCCTCGGTCAACGCGCAGCGCAAATCCTTCAGCACCGCGCGGCTCTGTGATATCCACGAGTGCCCCAGCACGTCGGTCTTGACCTCGGACACATCCGTCACCTGGATGCCGGGAATGCACATGACGTTCTTGCCCAGGCGCTCGTAGTCGCCGCCCTGCATCAACGCGCTGGCCGCCAGGGCCACGTCCCCACGCGAACAGTACAACACCACGCGCGCGCCCAGGCCGGTCAGCCGCGCGGCGTGCTGGTCGAGAAAAATCTCCCGGTCAACGTCCGGCGCGGCCAGCACGATGGTGCGCACCTTGCGCAAGGCCGCGCAAGCGTCGGCCTCGCCCCGGCACTCGCCCGCAAGCTCGGTATAGGCGCGGATGAAGGCCTCGTTGCCCATGCTGTGCACCACCACGCCCACGCGGCCCACCCAGGGGCTGGCCACAAGCTCGCGCAGCAGGCCTTTCAAGGCGTGCACGGCGAAATACGCGTTGTTGCGGTCGGCCAAATAGGCGGCCGGGCTGCCTTCGCTGGGCCAGCTGTAGAGCACGGTGGCCCCGGTGAAGCCGATGCCGATGCTGACCCTGGCGGCGGTCTTGGCCGCGTCCTCGAACGTGTTGTCAAAGCCGTGGATGAACAGCAGCACCTCGCGCCCCGGCGTGCGCGCGGCCGCGCGCTCCACCTCGGAGAAGAAGCCCGCCTGGCCCAGGCGCGTCACCCTGTCCAGGGCCACGTTCACCCGGTACAGGTCGCTGCCGTCGGCCTGGCCGCCCCCGGCCGTGGTCTTGAGCTCGCCATAGGACATGGCCCGTGAGCGCAGTCCCCCGAACTGGGCGCTGCCGTTTCTGCCGGGCAGGGCGTTGCGGTTGGTGGCGTACAGGAACGAGGGCTTGCGCCAATCCTGGGGGGACGCGGCGACAGGCTCGTGCAGGGGCGCGGGCGGCGTGGGGACGGGCAGCGGGGCCGGAGGCGTTTGACCGGCGCAGGCCGCCAGCAGAACGGTGGCGCACAGGGCGCACAGCGGACGAAACATGGCGAGGGGCTTCATGGGCAGGGCCACTACACCCGGCGGCCCGCCGGGGCAAGGGCAAGGCAACCGGGAAATTCCGGACGCCCAGAGCCCTAGCCGAAGAGCACCTCGCCCTCCAGCACCGCGCCATCGGCCACGCGGGCCTGCTTGCGCAAGCGGTTGACCACGCGGGTGACCCCGCGGATGCGCACGTTCCTGCCGAAGCGCACGTCCCCGTGGACCTCCAGGCGTTCACATTCAAGAAGCGAGGGCGCGCCCTTGGGAAAACGTTCCTGGAACATGTCGATCTTCTTGTAGAATTTCTGGTCCAAGACAATGGCGGGCATGGGCGCGGTGCGCGCCGGGTTCTGCTCAATGGTCTCAAGCTTGGTGCGCACAAAGCAGTCGCTCATGACCAGCAGCAGATCCTGAGTGGTTTTGACCGGAGCAAAACGGGTGCGCGGCACCAGCACGGCGCGCGCGTTCTCGAAGGCGCTGATGGCCGACCCCATGGCCGTCTCCACCTGCAGCACCGGCGGCGAATCCGGGTCGCGCGGGTCCAGAGTCTTGGGGTTGAGCATCAGGTCCAGGGGCATCATGAGGTTCTCGACAAAGACCCGCTCCAAGAGCCGCAGGTCCACCCACAAGGAGTTGGTGTTGAAGAAACGGTACTTGTCGATGTCCGCAAAGCTCTCCAATTCGGCCTCCGGGCACTGGGCCAGCTCGCGCAGGGCCAACCGCCCGTTCGCAAGCCGGGCCAGGTGTCCGCCCTTGCGGTCCTGGTGCGTGCGCCGCGCCACCTCCATCAGAAAGGAAAGCTCCTCCCTGGCCATGTAGCCCAGCAGCCGGGCGTCCATCACCGCGCCCAGGTTGTCGGAATTGGAGATGAAGGCGTAGCGGTAGCCGCGCTTCAGCAGCTTGGCCAGCAGGCCGGAGGTCACAAGCGCGGTGTACACGTCGCCGTGGCCCGGCGGGTTCCACTCCAGCTCCGGGTTGGCGGGCCAGTCGGCCGGGGAGAAGTCGGCCTCCACGATCTTGGGGTACATGTGCTGCACAAAGGCCAGCGGGATGCCGGTGTCGCCGTTGTCCAGGCCTTCCACCTTGAGCATGGTGTCGCGGTGGGTCTTGAAGCTGTTCATGAACACCAGCGGCAGCGGGGATTTGAACTTCCTGCGCAACACCTTGGCCTGCCGCGCGATGATGTCCAGAAAGCTGTGCCCGTCCTTCACGGGGATGAGGCTCTTGGCGCGCTCAAGCCCCATGCTGGTGCCCAGCCCGCCGTTGAGCTTGATGACCACGGTGTGGGCCAGGGCCTCGCGCCCGGCCTCGGCGTAGCCTTCCAGATCCGCGTAGTCGGGCACCTCGCCGTCGTTCAGGGGCGAGATGTCGGCGTCCGGGAGCTTGCCCTGCGCGCCCTGCATGATCTGCGTATAGAAGCACTTGAAGATGTTGATGACGATGGAGGGGATGCGGTGCTCCTCCATCTTCAGGGCAAAGGGCTTGAACATGGTGTGGACGGCGGGGTCCTGGGTGGCGAGGCAGCTGATCTTCATTGCGGCTCCGTAAGCTCTGTCGGACGCGTTGTGTCTTTTCCCAGCATGATGAGCATATACGGAAGTTTGGCAACTTGGCAAGCGGGAGTGTCCGCCCGCATGGGGGGGACGCGCGGCAAAACCGCGCGCAAAAAGGCCCGGCGCGGGACCGGGGAAGTCCCTGCCGGGCCTGGGCGCGCAGCAAAGGCCCGAAGCCTTGGCCCGCGCCCCCGCTCATGGCTGCGCCTCTACGACAGCAGACCGGTGCTGGCCACCCCGCCGCCCACCGTGGCCACCAGGGCGTCCAGCACGCTCAGCGCGCCGAAGCCGGATACGGCCAGGATGATGTCGCCGCTCGTGAGATTGTACTCCTCCACGGCCCTGTCGAAGTAGCCCGAGGCCGACACCGCGCCGATGGCGTCCGGGGTGCGGTACAGGAACAGCTGCTGGCCGGGCACGCCGCCAAGCAGACGCATAGTGCTGGAATCGTAGCTCATAGTCGCCTTCCTTGTGTTGAGTGTCGCTGGCCTAGGCCGCCAGGGCCGCGTCGTCGTCGCAGTCGATCTCCACCACGCCGTCCGGGTCGATGAGCACGGCCCCGGCCGAGAGCATGTGGTCCACCAGGTGCGCGGCCTTCTCCGGCACCCAGTCGGTAAAGACCTTGACCTCCTGGGCCTCGGCCAGGCCAACGGCGCTTCTGTGGTACAGGAAGCACTTGCGCGCGCCGCCGGAAAGCGGCAGCCCGGTGTGAAACATCCAGGTGATGCCGAGCCAGGTGCGGCTTTCGGTGCCCTTGAGCCAGGGATAGCGGTCGCCCGCAAAGTCGGCGCTCTTGAACTCGCTGATGTCCAGCAGCTCGTTCCACTGGTGCGCGCCCACCACGGCGAAGCGGTTGCCGTCGTCAGGCACGTCGGCCGTGTTCAGGCGGGCGAAGGCCTCCAGCACCTTGGCCTTGGTGAGCCCGGTGCCGCCCTCGGCCACCACGTTCGCGCCCTGGGCCAGGCGCGAAACGATGAGTTCGTCCACCTTGCGGCCCAGGGCGTAGGCCCCGGCGTTGGCCACCACCAGGCGCTCGTCGGTGTTGGTCTTGAGCTCGTCCAGCTTGTCCACGTAGTCCGCGCCGTACCAGTCCTCCAGGGTGGCGGACACGCTCGCGTGCTCCACGTTCATGAGGGGCACCGCGCCGTGCCGGGTTTTCTTGCCCGCCGCGCCGCGGCCGGTCTTCTGGAACACGGCGGTGGCGCCCACCACGCCGGTCTTGAGGCGCACCGTTCCGCGCAGCTTGCTGCCGCGCTGCTGATAGGCCTCGTGCACGTCGGCCGTGTACTGGGCCACAAAGGCGTTGCTGATGCTCAGGGACATTTCAGGATCCTCCAGATGGTGAAAGGTTCCGGGGGAGCCGGGTGTCGCTTGGGGCGGTGCGCGCAGGTGGCCGGGGCACAAGGGATGCGGGCTGCGCGCGTCCGGCCCCAGGGCCGGGGTGCGGACCTCCGTCAGGTCCGCGCGGACGCAAGTATAGCCCGGCTTTTGCGACGGGATGAAAATGGCCTGAAACGGGACGGAAAAAGGACGCGTTTGGCGGGTTGACAGGGTGTGCGAAAGGGGCGGGTCTAGAAGCGGTAATCCAGCGAGAGGGAGACGGAGGTCTGCTCCGACCAGGCGCGCACCCCGTTCAGCCAGTTGAGGCCGACGCCGAGGCCCTTGTCGAGGAATTTGTGCGTCCCATTGGTCTCTATGTGCAGGTAGTCCACCTCAAGACCGAGGTCGAGCCCCTCGGTGACGCCAAAGGCCAGGCCCGCCATGGCGTGCCAGGCATGGCCGTAGGTGATGTCGCGGGTGACGCGGTCGCCGCGCAGGAGGTGGTCGTCGCGGTTCTTGCCCTCCACGTAGCTTACGTCCAGCTGCGAATTGAGGCGCAGGCTGTGCACAAGGGGCGGCGAATCCCAGTCGTAGGCCAGGCGCAGCCCGGCGAAGTACTGGTGCCAGTTCTGCTTGAACTTGATGGCGTCGCCCGCGAAGTCGGTCCGCGAGGTCACGTTTCCGGCCGTGTCATAGGTGTACTGCACGCCATCGTGCGCCATGAAGCGCAGCTGCTGCCCGCGAAAGCCGACCACTGGCCGCAGGTCCACCGAGGACGGCAGGCCGAGCACATCGGACACGCGCAGGTCTGCATCGACCTGAAACTGGTAGCTGGGGCGCATACGGCACGAGGAGGCGCTGAAGATGGTGAGCGCGTGCGGGGCGGTGTCGTCGTCCCAGTCGTAGTCGCGCAGCTGCCCGGACCTCTGGTCGCGCACGGTGCTCATGTACCCCAGGCCGAGGGAGAGCCTGCCCAGCTGGCGACGGGCCTCGAACCCGGCCCAGGTGGAGTCCATGTCGAACTCGAGCCGACTCAAGGGAACCTGATAGGGGTCAAAAGGGTTGCCGAACTGGTAGGACGTGTGGCTGTTGAGCATGAACTTCGTCTTGAACGCGACCTGCCATGCCGGGGCGTCCCCGGCCCATGCCCCTGGCGGATGCAGCAGCGCCGCCAGGGCAAGGGCCACGAGAAGCGTCGCGGTCCGGGCCGCGGAAGGCGCCGCGCCGAAGAACGTTTTGGACTCGTGCGTCGCCATGTTGCCTTGGTTCAGGTTCAGATGATGCGGCTGGCCCGCCCTTGGGGGATTCCCCGCCTCAGGCGGTCCATTTTGTCCCCCCCTACCCCTGAACAGGGAAAGATGCAAACCGTGCCGCATGTTACCGCAAAGGCCAAGAGGGATGGCCTGCGGGAGGGAGGCGGGCCTTTAGCGCAAGCTGGTCAGGAAGGCCAGGACCTCCGCATGGACGCGGGCGCTGTAGAGCAGCCCCACATGACTCACGGGGGGCACCGCGCGCTCGGTCCATCCGGCGGACAGTTCGCGGCCCTCAAGCAGCGCGCCGGAAAGCGGCTGCACCATGCAGTCCGTAGGCGTATACAGGCTCAAGGCCGGTCCGGGGCAGGGGGGCAGACCCCGCACAGCTTCCAGCACCTCGCCGCCTGGGGCCAGGCCACGGGCCAGACGCCCCACGCCCAGGCGCGCCGCCAGCACGCTGCCCCTGTGCGGGGCGCCCAGGGTAGCCACCCCGGCAATGCGCACGCCGTGCCCCGCATCGGCCTGCGCCAATGGACCGCAGGCCGCGCGGATGACCAGCCCGCCCAGGCTGTGCCCCACCAGGGCCACGCGGCCGTCCGGGACCTCCAGCGCCGCGCGGCGCACCAGTTCCTCAAGGCCGCTCACGATGTCGCCGAAGGGGCGGCCGAAACTGGGGTACCCGTAGCAGCGCACGTCCGCAAAGCCCGCTCGCGCCAGCCTGCGCCGCAGCACGAACCAGGCCGCCGGATTGTGGTACAGCCCGTGGACCAGAATCACCGCCGGGCCTGTACCGGTTGCCAGGCCGTGGCCGCTGCACAGCCGCCCGAAGGGCAGGGCCAGGGCCGTGCACCACAGCGTCCACACGGAGTCCAGAAAGGCGCGCAGGAGCGCGGACGCCAGCCTTCCGCCACACAGGCGGCGCTGCAGCAGCCAGTCGCCGCTGCGGCGGTTCTCCAGCCAGGCCAGGGCGGCGGGGAGCGCGGGTACGCCGACCGCCACGACGGCCATTGTTTCCAGCAGCATCAGGAGCCCTCCATGCAGGCGCGGGACTTGCCTGTCGCGCCGCCTCTTGTGTAGCATGGGGCAAATGGACTGTCATCGCGCACAGGTGACGATACGGAGGTGCCATGGAACCGCCTAAGGCAGCGGAACAGGTCGAGGCCGACCACTTTTTTCAGGTTGATATCCGCGTGGGCACCGTGCTGCGCGCGGAACCCTTCCCCAAGGCCCGCACCCCGGCCTACAAGCTCTGGATCGATTTCGGTCCCCTTGGCGTGCGCCAGTCCAGCGCCCAGATAACGCAGCTCTACGCCCCAGAGGAGCTGGCGGGCAGGCAGGTGGTGGCCGTGGTGAACTTTCCCCCGCGCAGCATCGCAGGCTTTCGCTCCGAGGTGCTGGTGCTGGGCTGCGCCAACGAAGCCGGACACGTCACCCTGCTCGCACCCGACGCCTATGCGCCCGACGGCGCGCGCATCCATTAACCCTCCACGCATCCGAGGCCCCATGACCGCAACCGCCCCAATTCTCTGCCTGGACATCGGCTCCGGCACGCAAGACGTGCTCCTGTATTTCCCTGACCGGGAGATCGAAAACTGTCCCAAGCTGGTGCTGCCCGCCCCGGCACGCGTGCTGGCCGAATGCATCCGCCAGGCCACGGCCCAGGGCCGCGCCGTGCATCTGCACGGTTGCAACATGGGCGGCGGCTTTCATTCCGCCATGCGGGCGCATCTGGCGGCGGGGCTCGGTTTCTCCTGCACGCGGGCGGCTGCCTTTTCCCTGGCCGACGACCTGGACGCCCTGGCGGCCAGCGGGGTCGGCGTTCGCGAGGACTGCCCCGCCGGAGCCGTGGACCTGCTGGCCGTGGACTTCGACCCGGATTTCTGGAACCGGGCACTGGATGCGCTGGGCCTGCCCCGGCCCGGCTTGGTGGCCGCCTGCGCCCAGGACCACGGCTTCCATCCGGGGCAGAGCAACCGGCGCGGACGCTTCGTGCTTTGGGAAAAGCTGCTGCACGAGGCCCAAGGCCATCCGGAAAGCCTGCTCTACACCCAGGTTCCAACCTGCTTCACCCGCCTGGCCGACCTGCAGAAGAGCATCGGCGGCGGACCGGTGGCCGACACGGGCGCGGCCGCCGTTCTGGGCGGACTCTTCGAGCCGTCCATCCGCGCACGGGCGGAGGCGCGCGGCCTGACCCTGGTCAACATCGGCAACAGCCACACCGTGGCCTTCCTGATCTTCCAGGGCCGGGTATTCGGCGTGTACGAGCACCACACAGGGCTCATCGACGCCCCGCGCCTGTGGGATCAGTTGGCGCGCTTTCGGGCGGGCGGCCTCGACTTCGAGGAGGTGTTCGACGACCGGGGGCACGGGACCATGCGCCTGCCCCTGCCCGCAGAGGCGAAAGGCTTCCCGGACACGCTGGTCATCGGCCCAAGGCGGACCCTGTTGGCGGGCTTTGAGGTGGAGTTCCCGGCCCCTGGCGGGGACATGATGCTCACGGGCAGCTTCGGTCTGGTGGAGGGCCTCAGGCTGCAGGGGCTGCTGCCCGCCGCGCCATAGGCCGCAGGCGCCACGGGCGAGCGAGGGGTGACGGCCGTTAGCCGAAACTGCGGGTGAAGAGGTCGGCTATGGCCTCGCGGCCGGCCGGGGTGAGGTCGCGGGTGCCGGTGCCGGTGAAGCGGCGCTTGCCGATGACAGGGGTGCGTGCAGGGCTCCAACGGCCCGGCTCCCAGCGAAACCAGCCCAGATGCTGCTGGTCGAACACAAACAGCGGCTTGTCGCAGAGCTTGGCAAACTCCGCACCCCAGCCCGTCCCCCCCCGAACGGTGAGATCGGACAAAATTTCGCCCACCACGTAGACTTCCTGCCCGGAGATCACCTGCCAGCAGATGCTCTGGATGAGCGCGCGAAAGCTGCCCTCGTCCGTCTGCCGTGGATAACTGCGCCCCATGAGCCGCGTCACGTACTGCACACTCACGTCGCGCAGGGCCAAATCTTCGGGCGAAAGCACGCGAAGGCCCCTCGTGCGTTCGGGCCGGTGCCCCTCGTAGCTGAAGATGACCTCGTCAAGGCCGCGCGCCTCGGCCTCGGCGCCGAAGGCGGCCTCGGCGCCGCGGGCGCCGCCGGAAAACAAGGTGGTGCGAGAGGTTTCGGTCATTATCCCTCCGGAAAGGCACTCCAACTGGCTGGGTCCATTACATCCTTTCCTGCCGCTTGGGAAGCAGAAGCGTAAATGCCGTGCCTTGGCCCTCGTCCGAAACAAAATCCAGAGTTGCGCCAAGATAGCGCTCCGACAGCAGCAACATGCTATAGGTTCCCAGTCCACGTCCGGCGCCTTTTGTGCTGCATCGCCGGTGAAAAATATCCTCGCGCACGAAAGCGGGGATGACCGCTGCATTGTGCACGCTGAAGCGCACCGAGACGCCCGCGTCGACGCAGCCGAGACGGACGGTGTCGCCGGGTCGTCCGGCTTCGAGGGCATTCTTGATCATGTTGCCCAGCACACGCCGCACCAGGCGGGCGTCCGTTTCTACTTCGACATCCGCAGCCTGCGCATCAATGGCAAGGGTCTGCCCTTCGGCCTGCGGGGAGTTGCCATACAGATCGCGAAGCATGGAAAGCAGCGCCAGCGTGTTCGCCGGGGCATACTCCGCCTGCAACTCCTTCGCCTCGGCCGCAAGCAGCTCCCGCTGGGAGACGATCTCGTCCACCAGGCTCCGCGTGGCCTGGTCGAGGATGCCGAGTTCATGGCACGCCCTGCAGCGTTCCTCCTCAAGCAACACCTCCAGAAGCCCGCTGATGCCGCCCGCGAGATTCAACACGTCATGAAAAAAAATCCGCTCCATGCTGCGGCGCCGCATCTCGTGCGAGACGTCCGTAAGGGAGCACAGGATGAACGCTTGCCCGTTCACGTCCAGCGCATTGGTCCAGACATGCATGTCCAGTGCGTCGACACAGTCGTCGTCTCTTCTCAAAAGCGTGCAGTCGCGGTCTGCCGCGTGACCGTCAATGGCTTCAAGAATGGCCTGAACCGCCCCGCAATGCCTGCAATGGCGCGATGTGCCGCAGCCTCCGGGTGCGGCGTCGGCATTGACGCAGCCAAGAGCCTCTCCTGGACGCAAGCCCAGGAGATCCTCAATGTGACCGCGCTTGAAAAAGGCCACGGCGGCGGCGTTTGCGAAGACGACTTGCCGCTGACGGTTCAAGACAAGCACGATGGTGGGGAGACTGTCGAAAAATGCGCGGCAATGGCTGCCGACGATGGCCTGATACTGCTCAAGGATTGCCTGTCGCCCGAATCGCTCCGGTGCGGCGAAAGCCGTCAGGACCTGTGCCGTTGCGCTATGTGCCTCGTCCATGCCTGCAAGGGTACCTGTGCGGCAAATCGCCGTCAACGCCCCCCCCCCCCCCCCGAATGGCAAACGCAAAAAAGGCCCTGTCGAGTGACAGGGCCTTTTGAAAAAAAGTCTTGGCGGCGACCTAC